>JBEQAI010000168.1:0-7654 GCA_041640415.1 Ammoniphilus sp.
GAGTATGGCGCCATTCAAGAATCGCTGTTTATGCAAAAGCAGGTGAAGGATAGCCGAAGGCTTGTGGCGGACCAGCTGTCTGGTGTTTCAAAGGTCATGCGCAACTTTGCCAGCGAGCTGCAACGGGAGGGCATTGATCTCTCTCTTCAAGAGCAGCAAATACTAGGTGCACTAGAAAATATCGGGCTATCGGTCCAAAAGGTCAATATATTAAGTTTAGAGGAAGGGAAGGTAGATATCGAGATTACTCAGCCCGTTTGTGACGGTCATATGCAGTGTGAAAGCATTATAGCCCCCATGCTAACGTCGATTGTCGGCGAGAATATAACGGTAAAAAGCAAGGAGTGTGATAGTAGCGGAGACGGTACTTGTACGGTCATATTAGGGTCTGAGAAAAATTTTGCAGTCGCTTCCTATGGAACAGGAGTGGCCAAGGATGGGAGGTTAGTGTCAGGAGATTGCTTTATGACGATGGAGCTAGGCAGTGGGAAATACATCATGGCTATTAGTGACGGAATGGGAAACGGGGATCGGGCTCATATGGAAAGCACATCTACCCTTCAACTGTTAAAGGAGCTGTTGGAAGCAGGCCTGGATGAATCCCTAGCGATTAAATCCGTAAACACCGTCCTGTCTCTGAGATCGCCTGATGAGATTTTTGCCACGGTTGATCTAGCCATTGTGGACCAGTATTCCGGTCATACCAAATTTATTAAGACAGGGTCGAATCCTAGCTTTATTAAGAGAGGGAGGGAAGTTTTCACCGTTACAGCTAATAATTTGCCGATAGGGATTATAGAAGAAATTGAGGTCGATGTCGTTACCGAAGAGATGAAGCCTGGTGATATCTTAATTATGGTGAGTGATGGTCTACTAGAAGCCCCCGCTCAAATTGAGAATAAGGAGATGTGGTTTAAACGAATTATTTCTGAGCTGAAGACAGAAGATCCAGAAGAAATATCCGACATCTTATTAGAAAGGGTGATTCGAAGCAAGTTTGGGGAAATTGATGATGATATGACGATTCTGGTGGCACGCATGGATCAATTTGTCCCCCGCTGGGGAACCTTCCCGATTCCTGGCATGGAACCGATTCAACGTCCGAAGCGTGTAAGTTAATGTCTATTTCTAGTTTCAATGGAAATAATGGTACAGGAGATGGACTCAAGGGTGTAACCTTGGGTTTTTCTTTTCCGTATTTTCACGTACAAACCTATAGTAATATGATATAATTACCAATTACCAGCACTTAAGTGTAAACGATTGATGAGGGATTAGGAATGTTTTTATTAACCAAGCTTGCAGCCGTCATTCAGGAAAAAAGCTTATTTTATTCAGGGGATCGGATTCTAGTCGGGGTATCAGGCGGGGTGGATTCTCTTGCGCTGCTTGATGCCCTATTTCGTCTTTCTCTCGCCCATGATTGGCATGTGTTTGCTGCTCATTTGAATCATCAGTTTCGAGGAGAGGAAGCAGAAGAAGATGCCCGTTATGTTCAAGCTTTTTGCCAGGAGCGCGGGATATGCTGCGAGATCGGATCACGCAACGTCCCCGAGCTCATTGAACGAACGCAGACCAATCCCCAAGAAGCGGCACGTAAAGCGCGGTATTCATTTTTTCATGAAGTGGCAGACAAGTGGCAACTGAATAAGTTAGCTCTCGCTCACCATGCGAATGACCAAGCGGAAACCATTCTTATGCGCATTCTTAGGGGGACAGGTGTAGAAGGCATTGCGGGGATTCCTTATCAACGGAACGAAGCGAAACTAAGCATTGTCCGTCCTTTTCTTTCTTTTTACAAGCAGGAGTTAGAATCCTACTGTTTTCTTCAAGGGATTACACCTCGCTTAGACAGCAGCAACCTCATCCCCAAGTATCATCGCAATTTTATCCGCTTGGAAGTGATTCCTTGGCTGGAGCAGCAAGTCAATCCTTCTCTTCAAGAAGCTTTGGTGCAATTAGGCTCTATTGCAAGAGAAGAAAGCCAGTACTTAGATGAACTTTCGAGGAATACGCTCGAGGGAATCATGAAATCGAAAGAGGAAAATAAAATTAAAATCAAGGGTAAACTATTTTTGAATTTTCATCTCGCTTTACAAAGGAGGATGATTAAACTAATATTTAGTTATCTTAGTAGAGAATATGGGAATGTTTCCTTTGTCCACATAGAATCTATTCTGGATTGGATGAAACAAGGGAAGACCGCTACCCAGATCGAACTTCCTCATAAGCTCTATGCAAGAAAAGATTACGATGACATTACTTTCTTTAGAGATCTCTCTACTTCAGAAGATCTTAAGAAAAGTTATTGTTATATTATAGGGATACCCGGACGTACATATATTAAAGAAATTAAAGCCTGGCTCACAGCAGATATTCATTTTGGACCCATGGATTTGAATCAGCCGGAGTCCAAGCAAGAGGCTCGATTTGATCTGGATCAGCTCGCCACACCTGTTGTGATTCGCAGCCGACAGCCAGGAGATCGCATGACGATTCTGGGCATGGAGGGTACGAAAAAAGTAAAGGATATTCTTATTGATGAGAAGATCCCTAGGCAAGAACGAGAAGCGCTTCCGCTATTAGGAGACGATCAGGGCCTGCTTTGGATTCCAGGCGTCAGACGTTCCGGACGTGCGTTAGTTACTGCGCACACGAGCCGACAGCTTGTTTTACGATTAATTAAAGATAAGTAGGTTTAGGAGGACACCATGCAAAACGACATACTCGAGGTACTTCTACATGAAGAAGAAATTCAAGCCAAGATTGCGGAGCTAGGAAGGGTCATCACGGATGAATACGCGGATAAGAATCCTCTTATCATTTGTGTCCTTAAGGGAGCTGCGCCTTTTATGTCCGATTTAATCAAGCGGATTAATACGCATATTGAGATGGACTTTATGGCCGTATCCAGCTATGGGGCATCCACTGTTTCTTCAGGTGAAGTACGGATTATTAAGGACTTGGATGCCAGTGTAGAAGGTAGACATGTACTTATTGTGGAAGATATTATTGACAGCGGTCTAACCTTAAGTTACTTGTTGGATTTACTTCGCCGCCGCAAGGCGGATAGTGTGAAGATCGTGACCTTGCTTGATAAACCGCATCGCAGGAAGGTTAACCTATCTCCGGATTATTGTGGGTTTGTCGTACCCGATGAATTCGTTG
The DNA here is from genome assembly GCA_041640415.1 of Ammoniphilus sp. GTDB lineage: Bacteria > Bacillota > Bacilli > Aneurinibacillales > RAOX-1 > YIM-78166. The sequence goes on from JBEQAI010000168.1 coordinate 3,169, forward strand.
TAGGATATGGTCTAGATTACGCTGAGCGCTACCGGAACCTGCCTTATATCGGGATCTTGAAGCCGGAAGTGTATGGCGGCTAGGTGCAAGTTGTGGACAAAGAGTTAAATATGGTAAAATAATTTGAGTGTTTTGTCGTGAGAGGAGGTCAGGGATGAATCGTTTTTTTCGAAATACAGGGTTTTATCTACTCATCTTCCTAGTTACCGTAGGAATTGTGAACTTTATTGCCAATCAAGGAACTGAGACTTCAAAGATGCCGTACAATCAGTTCAGGCAGCACTTGGATAACGGGCAAGTGGCCGAGATCTTGATCCGCCCTGAGAGTGGTACTTACTATATTGAGGGTAGGTTAAAGAGCGGCGAGACCTTCTTTACGAATGGACCGCTGTACAATAACACCTCATTGCTGGAGAAGATTGAGGCAGCCAACTTAGAAAGGGAAACCTATGCTGAGCAGAAGGGTGACTCGGTATGGTTAACCTTCTTAACGTCCATTATCCCATTCGTTATCATCTTTATTCTCTTCTTTTTCCTTCTGAATCAAGCCCAGGGTGGCGGCAGCCGGGTCATGAACTTTGGAAAAAGCAAAGCCAAGCTTTATAACGATGATAAGAAGAAGGTTACCTTCAATGATGTAGCCGGTGCCGATGAAGAGAAGGCAGAACTTGAAGAGGTCGTTCACTTCTTGAAGGATCCGCGCAAGTTCAGTCAGCTCGGGGCAAGAATTCCAAAAGGGGTTTTGCTCGTTGGGCCTCCTGGTACTGGTAAGACATTACTAGCAAGAGCCGTGGCGGGAGAAGCAGGGGTTCCTTTCTTCAGCATTTCCGGTTCAGATTTCGTAGAGATGTTCGTCGGGGTCGGTGCTTCCCGCGTTCGTGACTTGTTTGAAAATGCAAAGAAAAATGCACCATGTATTATCTTCATTGATGAGATTGATGCCGTAGGTCGTCAGCGTGGAGCTGGCCTAGGTGGAGGTCATGATGAAAGAGAGCAGACGCTTAACCAATTGCTAGTAGAAATGGATGGATTCGGTGCAAACGAAGGAATTATCATCGTTGCTGCAACCAACCGACCAGATATTCTAGATCCTGCTTTGCTTCGTCCTGGACGATTTGATCGCCAGATTACAGTAGATCGACCAGATGTTAAGGGACGTATGGCTGTACTTCGCGTACATGCCCGCAACAAGCCTTTGTCTGACGAGATTGATCTCGATGTGATTGCTAGAAGATCCCCTGGATTTACAGGTGCTGACTTAGAGAATCTTCTGAATGAAGCAGCCCTTCTTGCAGCCCGTAAGAATAAAAAGAAAATCGAAATGATTGAAATTGATGAAGCGATTGATCGTGTTATTGCTGGTCCAGCGAAGAAGTCTCGCGTCATCAGTGATTACGAGAAGAAGCTGGTGGCTTACCATGAAGCGGGTCACGTAATTGTGGGGTACCATCTCGAACATGCGGATGCCGTCCATAAAGTAACTATCATCCCTCGCGGCAGCGCGGGTGGCTACACCGTTATGCTTCCGAAGGAAGACCGCTATTTCGCTAGTCGCTCTGAGCTTCTAGATAAGATCTCTGGTTTGCTCGGCGGACGTGTTGCGGAAGAGATCGTTCTCAAGGAAATTAGTACTGGAGCCCATAATGACTTTGAGAGAGCGACAGGCATTGCCCGCCGCATGGTTACCGAGTTTGGTATGAGCGACAAACTAGGGCCAATGCAGTTCGGACGATCTCAAGGGCAAGTCTTCTTGGGACGTGATTTTGGTCATGAGAGGGATTACAGTGAGTCCACAGCTCAAGCGATTGATGAAGAAGTACAACGTATTATTCGCGAACAATATAAGTCTACAACGGACCTCTTAATTAAGCATCGGGATGAATTGGAGCTTATCGCCCAGACCTTGCTTGATGTCGAAACGTTAGATGCAGACCAGATTAAGCAGTTAATCGAAAAAGGCCGCATCGAGCCCAAGGTGACCGCTGAAGGCGACGTAAAGGTTCAAATCCAGCCAAAGAAAGAAGAATAATTCATGGCTACAGAAAGCACCCTAATCATAGGGTGCTTTTTCTCCTGTGGCTGCGTATTGACTCATTGACAAATTTAGGACATCGGTCTACAATTCAGTAAAATAAAGGCCTACGTGTTAGGAGGGCATACCCATATGGAAGCGTTAGCGCTTGCGAAAAAAGCAGAGCGAAATGAAGAATTAAAGGAAAAAATCCTTCGCTTAAAAAAAGAGCGGAATGCTATTATTTTGGCACACTATTACCAAAGACCTGAAATACAAGAGATTGCTGATTATTTAGGGGATTCTTTTGGATTGGCGCAGAAGGCGAAGCAAACCGATGCGGACGTCATCGTATTCTGTGGCGTGCACTTTATGGGAGAGAGCGCGAAAATACTGGCTCCGAATAAGACAGTTCTGATCCCTGACGAACGAGCAGGCTGTCCGATGGCAGACATGGTTAATGTGGATGGGCTACGCAAGTTAAAAGCACAACATCCCAACGCCAAGGTTGTCGCTTATATCAATACATCCGCAGATGTGAAGGCAGAAACTTACGTATGCTGTACTTCCTCTAATGCCAAGAATGTGATTGAGAATATCGACGCAGAAGAGATTATTTGGGTTCCAGATAAGAATTTGGGACACTATGTATCTCAATTTACTGATAAGAAGATGATTATCTGGGAAGGCTATTGTAATACTCATGATCAGTTAACGGTAGAAGACGTCTATCGACTGCGTAAGGAACATCCTCATGCTCAATTTGTTGCTCATCCAGAGTGTCGGCCAGAGGTCGTGGAATTAGCTGATTTTGTGGGAAGTACAACTGGGATCTTAAAGTATTGCCGTGAATCTGCCCATGATGAATTTATTGTAGGAACAGAAGATGGCGTGCTTTACCGCTTGTCCCAAGACAGCCCGAATAAAAAGTTCATCTTTGCCTCTAAATATTTGGTCTGTCCAAATATGAAGGTAAACAATTTGAAGAAGTTAGCTCAATGTCTAGAAACCATGCAACCGCAGATTTATGTGCCACCCCATGTCGCGGATGCGGCACGTGCTTCCTTGGAGCGGATGCTCGAGTTTGAGGCAGAAACCTACAAGGTTTAAGAATAAAACTGGTTACTTTTAGGTAAGAAGTATAAAATAGTGATAACATCACCGTTTTATACTTTTTTTCATTTCATGCGAAAGGAATAAAGAAATGGTTCCTCGATATTTAATTGATTTTTCGTTAAGGGATATGGACAAGCTTGAAACTGAAGTTTGTATTGTAGGTTCTGGCATTGCCGGTTTATATACAGCTTTACAGATTGCAGATGAAAGAGAGGTTACCCTAATCTGCAAGGAAGGCTTATCGGAGAGCAACACGAACTATGCACAAGGCGGTATTGCTGCGGTCATCAATAAAAAGGATTCCCCCGCCCTTCATCGACAGGATACCTTGATTGCCGGCGCCGGGCTTTGTTCTCATGAAGCGGTAGAAGTCCTTGTGAATGAGGGGCCTGAAGGAGTTTACGAATTAATTCGGTACGGCACCCAGTTCGATAAAGAGGGGGATAAATTTGCCCTTACTCAGGAGGGTGCACATAGCCGCAGGAGAATTTTACATGCTCGTGGAGATTCAACCGGAGCGGAAATTGTGAGAGCCTTATCGGAACGAGCGCGAAACCATGAAAGGATTCATATCCTAGAGTATCATTTTGCGATCGATCTTGTTACGGATGAAGGAGAATGTGTTGGTATTATCGTAGAGAATTCATACGGGGACAAAACCTTTATCCAGTGTGATGCTACGATCTTAGCCACGGGAGGCGCAGGTCAATTATATCGCTACACGACCAACCCTCCTGTGGCTACAGGAGATGGCATTGCGATGGCGTATCGGGCGGGAGCACAAATTAAAGACGTTGAATTTATTCAATTTCATCCCACCTCTTTGTGTTATCCGGGAGCACCGCGGTTTTTGATCTCAGAGGCAGTTCGGGGGGAAGGTGCCGTATTAAGGAATATCAATGGCGAGCGGTTTATGGAGAAGTACCATCCCCAATTGGAATTGGCTCCGCGTGACGTTGTGGCACGAGCCATTGTATCTGAAATAGAAGCAACAGATTCCACCTTTGTGTATCTCGATATCACGCATGAGTCGGAGGAGCTGATCAAGCATCGCTTCCCGACGATTTATCGGGTGTGCTTGAAGTACGGCTTGAATATGATTACGGATTGGATTCCCGTAGCGCCAGCAGCCCATTATATGATGGGTGGAGTCAAGACGGGTTTGTGGGGGGAAACGACCGTGCCTCGTCTTTTTGCCTGTGGGGAGGTTTCGTGTACAGGTGTCCATGGAGCCAATCGTTTAGCGAGCAACTCGCTTTCTGAGGCCGTGGTTTTTGGAGCTAGAATCTCCAAAAAGGTCAAAGAGCTTCAGCCGTTGAATAAGGACTTTTCTCAACTTTCCTATTCTATCATGAGGAA
>JBEQAI010000169.1:0-7611 GCA_041640415.1 Ammoniphilus sp.
GGCGTCCCCTTTTCAATCATCAGCGTGCTCATGTTGGCGCGTGCGGTATAAACGGCCGCCGTCATGCCAGCGGGTCCCGCACCTGCAATCACGACATCATACACTTTATCCATGCTCATCTTTAGATCCCCCCTATGGAATAGAAGGAAGGGGTGGGGCTCACCCCTTCGCTCGTTATAGAAACTTCGTCCGTGCGCTTTTCATCGCTTCGCAGATGGCGTCTTTATCCAGTGATAGTTCCATCAATCCAATTTCAGTTTCATAGACCGACGGATCTATCTGCTCTTTCATTTCATCTTCCAAAATGTGATAGACTTGCAAACCTAAAGCGACACCTGCTAGAGGACCGGCATACGTAGGGTCTCCTACCGTGACTGTTTCTGCATAGATATCGGCGCTATCCGCATCGGGCGAACCCAAGATGACCATGACGTTTTCTCTTCCATGCTCTTCGACTGCTTTTAATAAAGAACCTTGAACCTCAAGGTCCATTGCACCTGCGGCCGTTCAGACGAAGCACTGCGTATCCATGAATATGGTTTCGCCCCCGGCAGTGGCTACGCAAGCCGCGATGGATGGAGCGGGTACCCCGTCACGTTCTCCTACAATAATGATTTTTTTTCCTTGAATCTTCATCTTCTATTCCTCCTTGTATTGAGCTAGATTTTCACTTCAAAAATGGTAGGTTCCTCAATCTCAGAGGCTAAAGCTTGGAGAGCCACCCCTACGCGATGCTTGCGCAGCTTCCATTGGTCCTCGTGGGATAGATTCGGGTTCCCTAACGGGTAAGGGATAGACACCGTGGGAACAATTCGATTTGCTCCTACCGTTTTAGCAATGGAGACCAGATTCGCCATTTGCACAATCGTGATGCCTGCTCGTTCAATTTCTTTTACGATCGTTGCCCCGCAACGAGTACATGTCCCTCAGGTCGAGGTGAGGATAACGGCTGAAACATTCGCCTCCAAGAGTTCCTGGGCAATTTCTCGTCCCATCCGACTAGCGTCCGCTTGCGTCGTTCCCGTTCCTACCGTCGAGTACACATAAGGATGGAGTTTGCCGAAGATTCGCTCCTTCTCATAATCCCGAACAGCATCCAATGGAACAATGATGTTCGGGTTATCGTTAGCAAAGGAAGGGTCAAACCCAGCATGAATGGTCTGCCAAACTCCGCCTTCGAATCGTTCTATAGAGGCGACGTCATATTTTCCCCACTTCGTAGCCGACGCAGACTGGATCCGATCGGGATTGCCGACCGGCACGATGCCGCCTGAGTTCACCAGCGCTACCGTCGCTTTCTTCAGGTCAATGGCAGGTGCAATCGGTACGCGATCCACTTTTGGCATGGGCATTTCGGTTTCAAACGGCTCATGATTCAACTTTTTCAGCAGCATGTCTACGGCGCGCTGCGCAGCAGGCACGGCAGGATGTTTGAACGCTTCCACTCGAATGCCTTTTGGGAAATAACCTTCTTGCTTGGCGGGAAGAAGCTCGGCTCCCGTCGCTAACTTTTTAATAAATTGAGCCATCGGTGGAACATCCTTACGCATCGCTCCCGCACTGTCTCCCCCAGAGAAAATGTAGATGTCCTTATGAAACATTTCTACTGCTGGGTTTTCGACATACATGCTGGTCACCGCAGGGACACCGAATCTTTCTTGGACAGCCTTGCATATTTCCCCACAAGCGAAGCCGTAGCGCCCTGCCATAAACGCCGGACCAGCGACGAATAAATCGAAATCGATGTCCTGCAGGTAGCCTAGAATGGCCTCAATCGCATCCAGTTTATACGTCCCAAAAAAATTGTCCCCACAGATGATCGTATGGGTCACTTCTACTTCGGGGGCGACTAGGCTTTTCAAGAGCATTCCAGGTCCGACAACCCCTTCTCGGATGACCGGTTCAAAATCCGCTTTTTCTTCGCCACCGATCTGCCCGAAAAACTGGTTAATATAATGTACGGCTTTTTTCATTTTCATCACCTCCTAGTACTCCACCACGGTTTTATAGAAACTACCAGTGTTATCGTCTGAGCAAAACATTCCGTTATTTTCCATTTCGATAGATCCATCCTCTTTGACCGATCCTTCCCACCCCCCGGAATTTCCGTCGCGAGCGAGGGCAACTAATTCTCCAATCACTCGTTCCATCGGCGGCAAGCGAATGAATTCGGATACATTTCCTGTCGTTACAATGGCGTCCGCTTTTTCCGAGAGATCTACGAGCGACTGAGATCTTCCATCTCGGCCGGTGCACTCATTGGTAATCCCCACCACCTTAATGCCGGCGTCCGTTAGTTCGTTGACCACCGCGATAAAATCCGCATCTGGATTCCCGTATCCTTCTTCGCAGACAATCGCACCTTGTGCCCCGATCTGGGTGGCTAGCTGACGAACAAACAAGGCAGATCTTGTTTTTTCTTCCAGCTGCACATTCAGATTGGACACGATCACGCCTAAAAAGTTGATCGTCTTCCCATGCTCTTCAAACAAGCGTTTAATGGTTGGGTTGTTTACATGCTGGTAGGTTGAGATTTTCGATGAACAAGGCATAAAGCTTCCAGAAATCACCGCCCCATCCAGCAGCTCGTTTGGATGCATCAGGGTAGGTACCATCCGATTCGCATCCCAGCCGTAAACCAAAGCATTATAGCCATCTTCAAGCATTTGGGATTGCAGCTGGATCACATACACTACACCGGGCAGTTGCTGGACCTCCCTTGGCCTTTCGTGCAGCGGAGGCAAGTCAAACACTTCCACTTCCTCCGGCACGAGCTCCTTGACGCAATTCCCGAGATATTCCGCTAAGCGCATTCCCGCCCAGCGCAAGGCTCGGTTTTTCTTTTGCTGCTCGAAACGTTCAAACTCCTCATCCGTATCGGCAACTAAACAAATATTGAGATACTGGGAAAAGGCGGTGCGTTCCGCTCCCGGTCCGCTCATGTCGATGAGACCATCCTGGAATCCTCCCCAATGCTTTCCTACCGCAAGTACACAACTTCCTTTCAACGCGTGTGTTCGTCCACTGCCCGCAGGCAAGAGCTTATGTAAGACCCCCGGAAACATCACGCCGCCAGAAACTTTACAGCGAGGCTCGATCGCTTCCTTCACCGGAGTGATCCGCACCGGGTCCCCCGGCTTCGCCAGGATAATATCCGCTTCTGTGATATGGTCATCTTCCCGAACCACCTGAAGTGCTTCCTCCTTGTTGATCATCAAGACTCCGTCGCAGTACGACGTAATATCCCCGAAAACAACATCCTTCACATAAAAATTTCCAACTTCCAACTTCATATCGACAACCCCTATAATAATTATATTCAATACGTTTGGAATTTATTTAACAAAATTAGAAAAAAAATAGCTATCACTAGAGCTTTGCCTTCTGTAATAACAATTTAAATCCACCTAAGGTGTATAAATAACGATTGTCGATGATTTTCTTGAGTTTCGAGGCACTGGAGCCGAATAGCTTCCGCTGACCCAACATCCCGATCGCTTCTCCCTTTCCTAATGAAGCCACCGTCCCTTTCAACTCAGGTTGAAACGCTTGTAGTTTCCGTCCCTGAAGTAAAGACTCGATATTCGCGGCACAATGAATACCTTGTTGGATCGCGATCTGAGCGGTGGGCGGATACGGCCTTCCCGTTTCCGGATCGAATAGGATAGAGGAATCCCCAATGATAAACACCTGGTGATAGCCAGGGGCTCGCAGGTAAGGGTCTACCTTTACTCTTCCCCGCACCACTTCAAAGCCTGACTTCTCGATAATGGAGCTTCCTCGAACGCCTCCCGTCCAGACCACGGTGGAAGAAGGAATCTTTTCTCCAGTGGCTAACACCACGCCTTCTGGGCTACATTCCTGGATCGGGGTATTGATCCGGAAGATGACTCCTTTCTCCGATAAAACCCTCGTCGCATACTCCGTCAGTTCCGGATCGAATCCCGGCAACACGGTGGGTGCCGCTTCAATATTATAAATCTTGACTTGGGAAGGCTCCACGTCGAACTCCTTACACAGACCCGGAATTCGATCGGCTAATTCTCCCACGAATTCAATCCCAGTAAATCCAGCTCCCCCAACGACAAAGGTGAGATAATCGGAGCGATGGGGCTCATTGCGAAACCTTGAAAACATGTATTCAATATGCTCGCGAATCATCCTCACGCTGTTAATACTTCGGATCGAAAACGCGTGCTCCTTTAGCCCTTGGACCCCAAACGTCTCGGGCTCGCTGCCTAAAGCCACAACAACGTAATCGTATTCCAGTCTCTCCCCATCGGACAGTTGGACAGCGCTTACATCTGGGTGAATCGCTTCAACCACTCCTTTCACAAAACGTGTTCGATTCGGCTGAAGCAGGGACCGGATATCGATGCGGCAGCGATCGTGGTGCAAGGTTCCTGCTGCAGGCTCATGAAGCCAGGTTGTAAGGGAGTGATAATCGTGTTTATTGACGAGTGTCAGCTCCGCTTCGTGATTTCCTATTCTCTCTTGCAACTGAACTGCTGTCATCAGCCCGCCGTAGCCTCCACCGACAATAAGTATTTTCTTCATCCTTCCACCACCTCCATTTCCTGATAACCTGATTATACACTTTAACCTTATAATTGTAAATATATTTTAAACGTTCAGAAATTATTTAATTCTAGTTGATGAACATACACCTTCATATCTTCCCCTTGAAGATTCTACTAGTTATTTAATATTTTCCAAACGTTCTTAATGATTAGAATTATAACAGCACAAAATCCTTTGGTCAATACTAATGATTCTGAATCTTTAACCCGAAAGAAAAATGCCCAAACGGGCACCAAGTCAAAACATATGAATTTGAACAACCGTATCATTCCATGCCTGCCCTCCGCCAATTGGATCCGACAACGAGCAAGCGTGGCAGCCACTGCAGCTATTCAAGTTGATGTGCATCACATAGCCAGTGCTCATAGTAGCCTCCTAATTTAACGGATCGTAGCCATGTTGGAGGAAGATCTCTTGCCCTTCATCGGAAAGAGAGAAGTCTAGAAACTTCTGAGCCCATTCCGGATTCGGGGACACATTCGTGACAGCGATATAGTTAGTCGCTTGAACGTTATACTCCTTCGGGATCTCCACAATGTCCACTTTTTGCTGGAAGTCTGGAGTTACATCTGTTCGATACACGATTCCGGCTTGGGCTTCGCCTAGTCCCACCTTCTGCAGTACTTGTTTCGTGCTGGTTTCAAAGGATACCACGTTATCTAATACCCGTTGCGGAAAATCCTCTCCGTAGCCGGCTTTCGCGTTATTAAAAATCTCTCGCGTATACGCCCCGATCGGTACATTATCGACCCCAATGACAAGCTTTACCTTTTTGCTCCCGAGATCCTCTAATCCTTGGATTTCTGCCGGGTTCCCTTTCGGTACGACAATGACTTCATGCCCTTTAGAAACGGGGAAAAATTCATCAATCAGCCCTTGTTCCTTAACGGCTTCAATATGAACAATATCGGCGGACAGAAAAATGTCTGCCTTGGCCCCTTGCTCCAATTGTGTTCGTAAGATTTGGGTCCCGGCAAAGGTAGCCCCCATTTTCACCGAAGGATGCTCTTCCTCAAACTTTTCCATCAGCTCGTTAAATGGATACGTCGCGTTAGCGGCGACCAAGGCAAACATTTCCTTCGCTGGCGCGGCTGTGGCAGCCGTATTGACAGCATTGGTTTTTAGCCCGTATCCGGTAATCCCTACCGCGATAATGACCGCCGCAGCGGCCAATAGTCCCTTCCATTTGGTTCGTTTTCGGGTTGGGATGGGATTCACCTCGACACTGGCGGAGGTCCGCGTCCGCTTCTTCACGACGGCTCCTTCCACCACTCGCGCATGCTCATCTGGCACCGAAGCAAAGATCTCTTGATTGACCTTATAATCCTGGGCTTCCACCAACTCCACCCGCACATCCGCTAGGATGGAAATTTCCCCTTCTATATGCAGGCGGACAAAGCCACCTTGAAACGCCATATCCCTGATTTTTCCAGCCCATTGATATCGACGAGGCTGTGGTTCTTCCGAAATCTCGACATGCCAAGGATGGACAGAAACGAAGGAGGGCTGTTCTTGACCCGGATCCATGTGGGGAAGCAGGTTCGTTCCAATAAACTCTGCCACAAAGTCACTGGCCGGATACTGCGCAATTTCCTTAGAATTTCCAGATTGGATGATTACTCCTTGATCCATCACCGCCACCCGATCCGCTAGCACGCGGGCATCCTCATAATCGTGCGTGACGACAATGCTAGGGATAGATAGCTTCTGCAAGAGTTCCTTTAGTTCCGTACGAACATGCGAACGTGTCGAAACGTCCAGCGCAGACAGGGGTTCATCCAGCAAGAGAAGCTTCGGCCGGGTAACGAGTGCCCTCGCTAAAGCCACACGCTGCTGTTCACCACCAGACAGCATAGCTGGCTTCGCCTGGGCTAAATGGCGAATGCCTAGAAACTCTAGCGCTTCTATGATTCGCTGCGTTCGTTCTTCCTTTTCCAAATGAGAAATGCCATAGCCTACGTTATTAAAGACCGTGAGATGCGGAAAGAGCGCGTAATTTTGAAACACATAGCCAATATTGCGTTCCTCCGGTGGTAGTTGAATGCCCTGTGAGGCCTCCCACAGTGTGCGTCCATCTAGTCTAATCGATCCTTCATCTGGGGAAAGCAGACCTGCCAGCATTTTGAGCATCGTACTTTTCCCGCATCCTGAATGCCCGATTAACACGAGCGTCTCCGCTCCTATTTCTTGAGAGAGTTCTACCGTAAAGTGACGCAATCGCTTTTTTAATTGAAAGGATAACATGGCCTACTCCTCCTATCTATCGTGCCGTGCCCATGATTTTGCCTAAGAATTTTTCGATGAAGCTAACGAATAACAACAAGGAAAAGGATACGGTCAACAGAAGAGCAGCAATCGAAACGGCCACATCGGCATCGGATTCCATCGCGGTGTAGATCGCAAGAGGCAACGTCTGCGTTTTCCCGGGTAAATTCCCTGCAAACATCATGGTCGCTCCAAACTCCCCTAGGGCCAGAGCCCAGCTTAAGGCCACCCCTGTAAGCAGACCTGGTAAGGCAAGGGGCGTGGTCACGCGCCAGTACGTCTTCCATGCATTGACGCCCAGCGTTTGTGAGACAGCAATGAGCTGGTCATCCACCGCTTCAAACGCTTGTCGTGCCGTCGTTACATAAAAAGGGGAAGCCATAAAAATCTGTGCCATGACCACAGCAATCGAGGTAAACGGTACGGTAACCCCCAACACGCTGAGCGTTCCCCCCAGCATTCCCCGCTGACCGAAGATGAGCAGCAAGCCCACTCCCACAACTGCGGTCGGAGCCACAATCGGCATCTTCAAAGCGACCTCGAGTCCCTTCTTCCCTTTGAACTCAGACTTTGCTAACCAATACGCCAAAGGGGTACCTAACCCGACAATAAAAATAAGTGCAATGCTCGTCGTCTTTAAGCTTAAACTCAGCGCTTGGTAGATCACCGGACTTTGTAGCTTCTCCAAGATCATCGCCGGACTTTTCGTGATAAACACCGACAATAAAGGCAATAAGAGGTATGTAATAATAACTCCAATCAACA
>JBEQAI010000170.1:0-7606 GCA_041640415.1 Ammoniphilus sp.
CCAGCAAGCGGCTGTATTCTTGCTGCCTAAGGACTATCTGCGTTATCGCTTGACGGGGCAACTGGGCATGGATTATTCCGATGCCGCGGGAACCTTAATGCTCGACGTGGTAGAGAAAAAATGGAGCGCGGATATCCTGCAGGCTTTTGATATTCCCGAGCGGATTTGTCCGGAGCTGGTAGAATCCAGCGAGTGTGTAGGCACGCTGTTGCCGGAAATCGCTGAGGCTTGCGGACTTTCATCTACCGTACGCGTATTCGGAGGAGGAGCCGACAATGCTTGCGGAGCCATCGGTGCTGGGATTCTTACACCTGGCGATACGCTGTGCAGCATTGGGACCTCCGGCGTGATCCTTTCCTATGAGGCTGATCGCCATACCGATGTGGAAGGAAAGCTTCATTTCTTTAACCATGGGCAGCCGGATGCTTTCTATACCATGGGTGTCACGTTGGCGGCTGGTCAAAGTTTAACTTGGTACAAAAATACGTTTGCCCCGGAGCTCAGCTTTGAGGAACTCTTGAGGAATTTGGATCAGATTCCGGAAGGAGCGGGAGGATTGCTTTTTACCCCTTACATCAGCGGGGAGCGGACTCCTCATCCGGATGCGCAGATTCGTGGAAGCTTCATTGGCTTGGATGCCGCGCATGGACGAGACCATACGACGCGAGCAGTGGTCGAAGGGATTACCTTCTCTTTGAGAGAGTCCATTGAGATTTTGCGAAATGCCGGTAAGACCATTGACACTATCGTATCCATTGGCGGCGGGGCCAAGAATGAAACCTGGCTGCAAATGCAAGCGGATATTTTCTCCGCAGAGGTGGTTCGATTGGAAAGCGAACAAGGACCGGCCATGGGGGCAGCCATGCTGGCTGCCGTCGGATCAGGGTGGTATTCCAGTTTGGAAGAATGCGCCCAGAAGTTTATTCGCCGCTCCAAGTCGTATCAACCGCGACCGGAGCAAGCTCGAAAATATGATGAGTTGTATGGATTATATCGAAACGTATATGCCCAGACTCGCGAACTCAATATGGGACTCGAGAAATATCGAAACTAACAACAAGAAGGGATGGGGGGCTGAGATGAACTTCCATCCCTTTTTCATGAGAAAAAGGAGACTTTTCCGATATGAAAACATTACATTTGATCGAACAATCCGCCATTCAAGCGATTCGAACGCTATCGATTGATATGGTGGAGCAAGCCAATTCCGGACATCCCGGCATGCCGATGGGGGCTGCCCCGATGGCTTATGAGCTGTGGATGAACCATATGAAGCACAACCCTTCAAACCCGGAGTGGTTTGACCGCGACCGCTTTATCCTATCGGCAGGACATGGTTCCGCCCTGTTATACAGCTTGCTTCATTTAACGGGCTACGACTTGCCATTGGAGGAGCTGAAAAATTTTCGCCAATGGGGGAGCAAAACACCCGGTCATCCGGAATGGGGCCACACGCCAGGAGTGGATGCCACGACAGGGCCATTAGGTCAGGGAATCGGGATGGCAGTAGGCTCAGCCATGGCAGAAGCGCACCTCTCGTCTGTATACAATCGTGATGGCTATGACGTAATCAATCATTTTACATATGCAATTTGTGGTGACGGAGATTTAATGGAAGGAGTAGCAGCGGAAGCAGCCTCCCTCGCGGGTCATTTGGGCTTAGGAAAACTGATTGTTCTCTATGATTCCAACGATATTTCCCTAGATGGAAAGCTGAATATGGCTTTCAGCGAAAACATCGCTCAACGCTTCGAGTCATATGGCTGGCAGTATTTGCGCGTAGAAGACGGAAATGATATTGAAAAAATTGGCCAAGCGATTCAGGAAGCGAAGGGGGATCGTAAGCGGCCAGCTTTAATTGAGGTGCGTACAACGATTGGATATGGAAGTCCTAATAAAAGCGGAAAATCCGCTTCCCATGGTTCTCCTCTAGGAAAGGAGGAAGTGCAGCTGACGAAGGAAGCCTACGGCTGGACGCATGAGCCGTTTGAAATTCCGGCGGATATCGGACATCATTTCGCGCGTGTTCAGGAACAAGGTCAGCAACTAGAGCAGGAGTGGACGGTCTTATTTGCCCGATATCAGGAGGCTTATCCAGAGCTCGCCGAACAATTGGAACGTGCGATCCAACGCAAGCTTCCGGAAGGTTGGGATGCAGATCTTCCATTATATACGCCGGACGCTCCGAAAATGGCGACACGCGAATCGTCCGGTGCAGCGTTGAATGCGATTGCCAAAACCGTGCCGACCTTATTTGGCGGTTCAGCGGATTTAGCTTCTTCCAATAATACAGCACTAAAAGGCTTCGAACCCTTTTCCCGAGATAATTATGCGGGGAGAAACGTCTGGTTCGGTGTTCGCGAGTTTGCGATGGGAGCGGCTTTGAACGGCTTGTCCCTGCATGGAGGCGTTCAGCCTTATGGAGGAACCTTCTTTGTTTTCTCCGATTATTTGCGCCCTGCGATTCGTTTAGCGGCTTTAATGAAACAGCCCGTGATCTATGTGCTTACGCATGACAGCATCGCGGTAGGAGAGGATGGACCGACCCATGAGCCGGTCGAACAGCTTCCGTCTCTGCGGGCGATTCCGGGCTTAACCGTGATTCGCCCAGCGGATGCCAATGAAACGATTGAAGGTTATCGCTATGCGATGGAGCAAAACGAAGCGCCCGTAGCCATGGTTCTCTCCCGCCAAAAGCTGCCTGTATTGGAAGGAACGGCGCAGAAAGCGAGAGAAGGAGTTCAGAGAGGAGCTTATATCCTTGCGGAGCCCGCACAAGGCCGGAAGCCGCAGGTCATCCTATTGGCCACGGGTTCTGAAGTGAGCCTCGCGTACGATGCCAAGAAACAATTAGAAGCGGATGATATCCCGGTGAGAATCGTCAGCATGCCAAGCTGGGAGCTATTCGAACAGCAACCGAAGTCCTATCAGGATGAAGTTCTCCTTCCTAACATCAAGGCCCGCGTAGGCATTGAAATGGCTTATCCGATGGGATGGGAGCGATATGTAGGGGAGGCAGGGGCCATAATCGGCGTGCCAACCTTCGGCCAATCGGCTCCTGGAGACCGCATCATGAAGGAGTTTGGATTTACCGTAGAGAATGTGGTGGAAGTGGTAAAAAAACAATTACGATAAAGACGATGATAATAGGGTGTCCCTAAGGGTCGGTAAAACCGATCTCGAGGGACCACCCTATTTCTTTTTGGTTTAGGGAGGCTCTTATGGGCAAGGTAAAGTAGAATGGGACACCCTCTTTCGCCGTATTGAAGGGGCTGTCGCTTATAGCGTGATCTTATATTTGGATATAATAATTTCAAATACAGTATTTAAGGAGGCATCCATATGAATATCTTTGAGGTAGTAAAGGATGCATTTGCCCCTTTTATGGATGGTGAAAAAAAACCTTTGCATACAGGGGAAGTCATGAATCTATGGGCTTATCTTGCATCAGCGGAACAAGCGGTGCGGATAGAGCAAATAGCCTACAATACCGCACAGGATCAAGAGTTGAAGGAGAAACTGCAAGATCTCATTGAAACTGTCCACAAGCCTATCATTCAAGAAATCCAGGAATTCCTACAAAAAGAAGGGATTCCTTTGCCTCCTATTACTCCAGAAAAGCCTATCGTTGAAAATATGCAGTTCCAGGTTCCAGAATGGGCAAAGATGACGGATGAGGAGATCGCTAATTTCTCAGCGTATAAAGTGGTCTTGGGGATAAACAATGCGGCGCGTGGGATCTCGGAGGCTGTCCGTTCAGATGTGGGAGCGATGTTCGGCAGGTTTTTGATGCTTAAGGTCACCTATGCCTTGACATTAAAACGATTGATGCAAGAACGAGATTGGATTAGGGTCCCCCCGTACTATCATAGCTAATGCATCTCGGCGAGTTGGGGGTCATTTTTTTTCTTCTTTCTCTTCTTCCATCAAACGAAACCAGATCAACACCGCTAGTCCGAACAAAAAGTAACCGATCGAGCTAAACCAAGGGGTAACTTCCTTGATCCGGTAGAACACCCAAAATATAGGTAGAACCAATACGATCCATCCTATGCGAGCCCATTTAGTCTGCATGCGGGGCTTGGCCTCCTTTTTAGAAAAAATTCCTATCCATTATATGAACAATGTTAGAATTTTATACAAACAAATTTAGACGAATGTACATATAATAATTTAAAAATTCTGTTAAGAGTAGTATAATGGACAAAAGTCTGAGATAGGAGGTGGGATGCGGATGAAAATGATCATGGCCGTCATCCAGGATCGAGATTGGGTGAATCTATCCAAAGAGCTGACGAAAAATGGGTATGGCGTAACGAAGCTCTCCAGTACGGGAGGATTTCTTCGCCAAGGAAATACAACCGTGATGATTGGGGTAGAGGAAGGATACGTAGAGTCCGTGCTTGGGATTATCCAGCGCCAATGCAAAAAGCGAGAAATCCCCATGACGCTATACCCGCCAAGCATTACGGGGCTGAACATGACCTCGCCTCCTGTGAATGTGACCGTTGGCGGAGCGACTGTATTCGTGATGAATGTAGAGCGTTTTGAACATTTGGAATAGTGGCTAAGAAAAGCCCTAGAGGAGCCTAGAAACAGAGGCTCTTCTTTTAATTTTTCTTTGAAAAAAACTATTGAATTTTTATTACATATGATGCATAATGTTACACAGAGATACGAAAACGAATTTTTATTAACCCATACGAATATTAATACATTTCATATACATGGCAAAAGGGGATAGAAAACGATGAGTAAAGAGAAAATTGTTCTTGCTTATTCTGGCGGTTTAGATACATCTGTAGCAATCAAGTGGTTGCAAGATACTTACAATTATGACGTGATTGCGGTTGGTCTTGATGTAGGGGAAGGAAAAGACTTAGAGTTCGTACGCGATAAGGCGATTCAAGTAGGCGCGATTAAGTCTTATGTTGTCGATGCAAAAGAACTTTTTGCGGAAGAGTTTGTCCTTCCTGCACTTAAAGCGAATGCGATGTATGAAGGCAAATACCCGGTAGTATCTGCTTTATCCCGTCCTTTGATTGCAAAAGTCTTGGTTGACATCGCGAAGGAAGAGGGAGCGGTAGCGGTAGCACACGGTTGCACAGGAAAAGGAAACGACCAAGTTCGTTTTGACGTGACCTTCACTGCTTTGGATCCAAACTTGAAGATTGTGGCTCCAGTTCGTGAGTGGGGAATGACGCGTGATGAAGAGATCGCCTATGCAGAGAAGAATGGGATTCCGATTCCGATCAACCTAGACAACCCATACAGCATCGACCAAAACCTTTGGGGACGTGCTTGCGAGTGCGGCGTACTTGAAGATCCTTGGGCAGAGCCGCCGGCTGGTGCTTATGACCTAACGACAGCTCTTGAGGACACGCCAAATACACCGGAAGAAATTGAAATTGAATTTGTACAAGGAAAGCCGGTTGCTTTGAACGGTGAAAAAATGCTGTTAAGCGAATTAATTCTTAAATTGAATGATATCGCGGGTAAGCATGGGGTTGGACGTATCGACCACGTAGAAAACCGTTTGGTTGGGATTAAATCTCGTGAAGTTTATGAAGCACCGGGTGCAATGACGTTGATCTTAGCTCACCGTGAATTGGAATTCTTGACACAGCCTCGTGAAGTCGCTCAGTTCAAGCCAATCGTGGAACACAAGATCTCCCAAGTGATCTATGAAGGACTTTGGTTCTCTCCGATCATGGATGCTTTGCAAGCTTTCGTTGAAGAAACACAAAAGTTCGTTACTGGAACGATCCGCGTGAAGCTGTTCAAAGGACATGCAACCGTGGTTGGACGTAAGTCTGCGCATTCTCTATACGACATGGAATTGGCCACTTATGGCGAAGAAGATACATTCGATCACAAGGCAGCTCTTGGCTTTATCCAGCTTTACGGTATGCCAACGAAGGTTTACTCTCAAGTGAACCGTGAGCACCTAAACAGCAACCAGCCAAAGGCAGTCATCATTGATAAAAAGGAAGCGGTCAAGCAATGAAGCTTTGGGGCGGAAGATTTACAAAAGCAACAGATAAATTAGTAGAAGAATATACAGCTTCGATTTCCTTCGATCAGCAGCTTTGGAAGGAAGATATCGCAGGCAGCTTGGCTCACGTGACGATGCTGGGCAAGTGCGGGATTCTTCCTTTGGAAGATGTAGAAACGATCAAAGCCGGACTGAAAAAGGTTGCTGCGAAAGTAGCGAACGGCGAAGTCGAGTTCACGATCGAAAACGAAGATATTCATATGAACATCGAAAAGATGCTCATCGACGAAGTCGGTCCGGTAGGCGGGAAGCTGCATACCGGCCGCAGCCGAAATGACCAGGTGGCAACCGATATGCACCTGTACCTTCGTGAGCAAGTGATTGAGCTGGTGGAGCTTGTTGCGAAGCTCCAGGGTTCTTTGATTGGACAAGCGAAGGAAAACTTGGATACCATTTTGCCAGGCTATACGCATTTGCAGCGGGCGCAGCCGATTCTGTTTGCCCACCATTTGATGGCTTATGTGGCTATGTTGCAACGTGACGCCGAGCGTTTGATGGATAGCTGGAAGCGAATCAACATGCTTCCGCTTGGAGCGGGAGCGCTAGCCGGTACGACGTTTGCGATCGACCGTGAGTACACCGCTGAATTGTTGAAATTTGATTCGATCTACATGAACAGTTTGGATGCGGTGAGCGATCGCGATTTCATCATTGAATTCTTAGGGCATGCTTCCCTTTTGATGGCTCATCTTTCTCGTTTGTGTGAAGAGCTGGTGCTTTGGTCCAGCAATGAGTTTGCTTTCGTGGAGCTTGATGATGCGTTCTGTACGGGAAGCAGCATCATGCCACAGAAGAAAAACCCAGACGTAGCGGAGTTAGTGCGTGGAAAAACCGGACGTGTGTATGGAAATTTGGTGGGCATGCTCACGGTATTAAAGGCCCTGCCTTTAGCGTACAACAAGGATATGCAGGAAGACAAAGAAGGCATGTTTGACACGGTCAAAACGCTTCACGGCGCCCTATCTTTGTTTATCCCAATGATTGCGACCATGAAAGTTCGCAAGGAAAATATGCGTAAGGCTGTAACGCAGGATTTCTCTAACGCGACAGACTTGGCTGACTATTTGGTGAATAAGGGTCTCCCTTTCCGCCAAGCGCATGAAGTGGTAGGAAAAGCCGTATTGTATTGCATTCAAGAAAATAAGTATTTGCTTGACTTGACGCTGGAAGAGTATAAGCAGTTCTCCGAGCTGTTTGAAGATGACATCTATCAAGCGATTGATGTGGTTCAAGTTGTTAATGCCCGTAACGTATTAGGCGGAACGGCGAAGAACCAAGTGGAAAAGCAAATTGCTTATATGGAGCAAGCGAAGCTTCCAACGGAGCAATGGATTGAACAGCATAAACAAAAGATCGAAATTGATCTGTAGAATCAGCTAAGAGCCTTTACTCAGAGAGAACCATTCTGGGTAAAGGTTTTTTTTATGTAGCGCGCCCAGGTAAGCCGTTAATTACTAGTTGGTGAGAGTCCAACCGAGGTAAGAGCCAAGTCGCCTCGTAGCTGATGGACAGCTGGTGGAGAAATCCTAAGGTTGAAGCTCCATGACAAAG
>JBEQAI010000171.1:0-7603 GCA_041640415.1 Ammoniphilus sp.
TATCTTAGATCTCCTGTCTCTCCTAAGAATTGGTTTTAGGGGGAGAGACAAATGGAAATATAGATTATAAATAAATAGGATATTACATTTTATTATTATAGATAATGTAGAACTTCCTATATCGAATGTTATGTTAACAGGCAGCCTCAAAAAGGGCTGTCTTTTGCTTGTATTAAGGTTTTGGCACTTCCCTTGCTTTTGGGCAGGGGATGGCCGGGGGTGTGTGGGGCAGAGCCCCCACATTAGCGTGTAAGCATAAGGAAAGAGAGCAACACAATGAACGGATGATCTGGCGGTTCGGCTCGTATAATCGCTCGTGCAAGCCGATAACCTTAATCTTGCTTTTGGTCAGTCGGCTTGGCGAAAGAGCCAAAACGAGCCGAACAAAATCATGCAAGGAGGCGATAGCCAGGGTGGAGATTTTTTGAGTGGGTTTCTCAAAAAATACTACCTGGTCCTTGCATGATTTTGAGCCCCTAATATATAGAGTGAGATAGTACAAGTATAGAAGGGGTTAGGGAAGGTTGAAAAAGGCTGCATATACAGATAAAAGCTTATGTATGAAGGGTTAGAGAGTCCTATATATATGTGGTTAAATAGATATATATATGTTCTAGTCCTTGCGTAGCAAGGCTTTTAAAAGCGTATATATACGCTTTGTTCTCCGCCCCCCTATTTATAGGGGGGGAAAGGGTCTTGTGGTTTGCCTATATTTTGTGCTCTTTTTTGTTTTGGATGGCGATCAGCATGCTAGGAGAGCAAGGGAAAAAGAGCTAGCTGCAGGAGCCGGCTCTTGTCTTATTTATGACAGGAATATGTTATGATAGTGTCGAAATACAGTAAAAAACCCCTCAAGTTTGGCGACTGTCAGGGGTTCTTTACAAAAACTGCTATGAAGGAGTAAACTCCTTATTTACTAAGTTATTTATATTCTACCATAAGTGGGTTTACTCCTTCTACAAAGAAGGAGAGGTAATTTTTAGATGAGTTCAGTTAACTTTGAGAAGGCTGAGAAGAATGCAAGGTTACGAGACATTCAAAACGATAAGGTATTAACTGAAGAAGAGTTAGAGATTGCTAATAAATTGCAGGCTAAAGCTAACGCTAAGGGAATGAAGCTTGTTCCGGAGAAAAAAGTGAAAAGTAGAGTCAAGTTTGCTCAAATTATCCAAGAGAATTGGTTATATCTGAATTCAATTAATTACTTAACGGTTGCAGAAAAAGCATTTTTGCTTGATATCGCTCCTTATGTTGGTTTTTTATCAAATTGTATTGTAGAAGATATCAAAGCTAAAAGTCAGGTACCGTGTACCCAAGAAAGCTTGGGAAAAAAGATTGGGAAAAATAAATCACAAATGAGTAAGATCTTGAAGCCTTTAATTGAAAAAGGGATTATAGCTCGTTCTATAACTGGCGGGGAAGATTATAATGCAAAATCTTACGCATTATTTTTAAATCCTAACATTATTTATTGTGGTGATAGAGACTCAGTTAATGACACACTAAAGGCTATATTTTACCGTTCTCCAAAGGAATTGAAAAAACTACCTGTGAAGTTATTTTAAAGCGTGTAATACACGCTTTTTTTTGTGTTTATCAATTTTGATAACTATGAAAAAACATTGATAATTAAGGTGATTAAAGTGCATTTTGTATTGAATTTTAAGTAGTAGTTGTCAAAAATGACAACTATGGAAAATGATGAAAGGTACTAAATCCATAGTTGTCATTTTTGACAACAAAGGTTGTCAAAAATGACAACTATGGAAAATCGTAAAAACCTTGGTATAACAACGTTTTTAACCTTTTTATAACTACCTCCCTTCTCACTCTTATATAAATAGCAGTTCGCTTTCTGTTTAACAATACCTAATTTTATATTTTTTTCGTTTTATACGTTTATAGTTATAGGCTAAAAATTGCGCAAGGAACGGGTAGTATTTTTTGAAAAACCCCCTCAAAAAATCTCCACCCTCAACAAAGAAAAAGCCGGCTCCTTCATCGTCGCCTAATGGCTATCGCCATTTCTTTTTCTTTGTTGTCCTTGCGCAATTTTTTTCGGCTCGTTTTGGCTCTTTCGCCAAGCCGATGACCAAAAGCAAGATACGGGGTATCGGCTTGCACGAGCGATTATACGAGCCGAACCGCCAGATCATCCGCTCATTGTGTTGCCCTCTCTCATTATGCCTACACGCTCATGTGGGGGCTCTGCCCCGCACACCCCCGGCCGCCTCCTCCCAAAAGCAAGGGGGGAAAACCTTTTCAAACATTAAAGATGCTGTTCATAAGCCTCAGATTTGTTTTTGAGCGTTCGTCTTTCTGCAAACATAAAAAACTACTGTTATTTATCTATAAACCTTTTATCGAGGTTTTAGGCGCCTTAGAATAGATTTCCTTTGGATATTCTTCTTTGAATGCAATCCGAACTACCATGAAAGTATAGACAATACCTATACACTATACCTATACATTATTGGTGTTTCAGTGAGTGTATAGATATAGTGTACACTTAAAATCGCATTATACCGCCGCCCGAACGCCCCATTTGTATTCGAGTTCTCGTCTCCACACCCCACGCTGCCTACGTCAGCATGGGGTGTGGAGAACATACAAATGGGGCGTTCGGGCTAAACAGAGGGTAAATGTGGAGGGAAAGAGGAAAAGAAGAATAGAAGAATAAGAGATAAGATCAAATGAAAAGAGAATATATAAAGATACAAAATGAGAGAAGAAACGGAATGAAATGAATCAGAAATATGAATAGATAATGATGCTGAGATGTGGGGTTATATGGATGTTAAGAACAACATGTATGGTGAGAAAAGATACAAGAAGGAATGAAGGGAGTGATTAAAATGATAGGGAGAAAAGAAAAAGCAAAGAAGAGTATATAGGGAAAGAGAATAAAAGGACAGCCCCTGCAGGAAAAACGAATCGAGCACAAGTTGCCGTGCAGCTTCGCAAATGATAGATACGAAGTAACTGTATAATTGCGCCCTGTAATTTTTACAGGGAATCAGGATAAACAAAAGGATAGGTTAAAGCCCCCGCGGGTCAAAGTTTTTTTGTTTGGATCGAGTGATAGCGAGTACGCATCGGTACCTTCGACAGAAGGTATATAGATGCGCACTCACCTAAAATCCGTTCGGAAAAATAAAAAGGTTATATCGACAGCAACTCAACACATAAAAACATTAAGTCAACAGCAGATGGACATCCTGGAAAATTTCTTGCTATCACGGTTTCGCTAGGCTTTGCCTAGTCTATCACTTTATGTGATAGCAGAAACCTTTTATGCTCTTCAACCTTCTTTGAAGATCGACACCAAAAAATGAGGAGAAGAAACAAAATAAATGATTATATTTTGTCATTTTGTGGAATTATATGAATTTTATGTCAAAAAAACTTACATAAAAGTTGGCAAACACAATTTATTGAATGATAATTATAAATGTAGAAGCATTAAAAATTTTTGAGGGAGGGGATCAAATTATGAGTAAAATTACATTAAGCTAGAAAAGATTACACTTTATAATTTGTTGATTTTAATATTAAGGTTAGTCAATGGTAGGAGGTAATCATGTCATGATAACTTGGAAAGAGAGGAATGAAGAATGGGTATTCCATTAACAAAAAAGGAAGTCATTACTCAGATCCAAAAGTTACAGAATGAAAGGCAATCTCTACGTAAAAAACAGGTAAAAGAACGTTATCCTGATTTAATGAGGAGTGCTTTGTATTACTACCTAAGTTGGCGACATGCTATAGAAGAAAGCAAAGTAAGTTAGAATACAGATAACAAAAAGCCATCCAGTCAGGATGGCTTTTTGTTATCTGTATTACATTCTATTTTACACCTTTTGTAATTAATTTCTTATTACTACCTTTTAGAGGGTTTACATAAGATTCGTTATAGGACATGTTATGGATATGCAGCGATTTAAAAAAAAAAAACACTTGCCTTGGAGTTGACTCCAAGCATTAAGATATCAAATATCAGGAGGTGAAACTGCATGATGATTGCAGAAGTAAGTGAAAAATTTAATGTTTCACCGGATACACTTCGCTATTATGAACGCATCGGATTGATTCCTCGTGTGAACCGCAACAAAAACGGAGTCAGGGATTATACGGAAGAAGATCTCGGGTGGGTCGAATTCACCAAATGTATGAGAAATGTAGGTCTTTCGATTGAAGGATTGATTAAGTATGTTGAGCTATTTCAACAAGGTGATACAACTCTTGAAGCAAGACAAGAAATCTTAATCGAGGAGCGTGATCAACTCAGAATAAGAACGGAAGAGATGAGGAAAACGCTGGAACGTCTGGATAATAAAATTGAAATATATAATGAGTTGATAGCTGGAAGGGAACCAAAACGAAATTGAAATAAGCTATGCAAGTCCAAGAAGGGGCGGCAATGCCGACCTCTTCCTAAACTATTAAAACAGGGGGCGTACTTATGAAAAGTATTGAAAAGAACAAGGGAAAATATAAACAGCTATTTGGCAATCTTAAGAACATTCTGAGCGACTTCATTTTTGGGGAAGTTTATTATCCAGTGGATGACAAGCAACGTGAGACTATGACTTTTGCAGTGGCAGCAAAGCTATTTATCTAACGGTAAGTTCGGGAACTATTTTACTAAGTTTGTTTGAGAAGGAGAAGGACATATGAAAAATTTTCAGAATATTAATAAAAATTTGAATAATAATTTCATAGGGGTAGTTTATCTCCAAATGTTGGTTCCGAATGACAGCACTTTTAATTGCCCAATAAGTCATTTAACTTTTGAACGAGGTTCAAGGCATAATTGGCATAAGCATCCAGGTGGTCAAATTCTCCTTGTTATTAGTGGTAAAGGGTATTATCAAGAAGAAGGAAAACGAGTACGGGAGCTTCATGTAGGGGATGTAGTAAAGATCCGTCCGAATGTAAAACATTGGCATGGCGCTACACCAGATAGCCAGTTTTCACATATCGAAATAAGTACAAATATCCAAAAGGGAGACACTGAATGGTTGGAACCTGTAACGGATGAAGAGTATAACAACTAAGGAAAGGACATTGTATACCCTATACATGTAAAGTTAACATAATCCCTTATTATCGGAAGTCATTTATCCCTACGATCCCCAGTCTATCAACATTCTGTACGATATATGAAATTTCACGTTATGCATGTTTTTATACAATGTAGAAATGGCAAGGGTTGTAGCCGCCCTTCCGTTTTATTTCCCACTCTAATTTTGCATAAAATAGTGTGTATCCAAATGTTAGTGAAGTTATCCATAGGGTGGTATACTACCCATATGTTACTATCCCTTTCTAAATTATATAGATCCAGTCGTACACCACGTCTAGAATCACCAAAAAACCGTGCTTACCATAAGCGCGGCTTTTTCTTTTTATCGGCTCCAAAAGTTCCACCACTTTTTTCGCTGTGTGGCTGCTATCAGTTTTTTGGTCTCCTGAGTTTCACGGATCATAGTCATTAGATTTTGATCACGTTCATCTATTTTTTGGAGTAATACTCTTTGAAATTCTTGTTGCTGTCTTTGCTGTTCGGCTAGCCATTCCTTTAAGCTTTCCTCATGTTTTTTGAGTTGTTCAGCTACCCTTTCAGTAACAATCTTATCCAACTCCTGAACAGTCACAATCCCTTGTCCTACTTGAGTTTGTTCAGTTCGCTGTTCAGTTGTTTGGATTGGATCCACGTCTATATATTCAGGGAATCCCTCTTTACTGAGAAGTTCAATAATTTGTTTCGTTTGAAGGTTTTTTCTGTTTCTCATTTTAACTATAAATTGAAAAACAGGTATACATTCTCGATGTATTAAATACTTGTTTTTTTCGCCTTGTTGGACTTTTAAAAAGTTACTGTAAGCCTGGCAATTTCTTTTTACAGTCATCGCTGATACTTTTATTTCTTTGGCCATTTCTTCAGCTGATAGCCAATCTTTTTGTTCCACTGTTCAGATCACCGTCCTTCTAAACACCTAAACATCTGAACTACACACCATTCAAACAACTGAACAATTCCACAACTGACAAGGGTTTCCCTGTTTTTCTGTTCAGATGACTGTTTAGATGATATATAAATTAGCTTAGCATCTGAACATCTAAACAGTCATCTGAACAGACGGAATGGCAAGGGCGAGGCTCAAAGTCCCAATTAGGTAATGGTTTGATGATTTTTAAAATCTTTGTGTGATATGGGGCAATCCCTAAAGAATACTTATAGCATAAGGGGGGAATACCCTGCCATTCTAGTCCGCCCTTAGTCTCTAAATATGCCTATGAAAGTGAAAGAATTAGTGACGAAACCATAACAACAAATATGCAGGATTTTATACAGTTTCTCGGCATGCTGGACAAGCAGCCGGAACCGAAAAACCCGTACCAGTACGGCATTGTATAAAACCCTGCATATTTGATAATGTCCAAGAATGAGAGAAACCCAGTATTCATGCGGATTCCCTCGGGCATGGCACTTCCGATAATGACGACTTATGTCAACTGGACGTGTATATCATATGCATTTTACAGCTTCTTTTTTGATACATATAGGTAATCATACAGGCAAGACAGCCCTCTTGATATTACATATAATAAATATATATATAAAAGGACGTGATTATTTTGTCTTCAAAGGATAAAAAACGATTCAACCCTTGTAATCCTTGTGCGTTTCCTATTCCAATTCCAGGACCAGAGGGAGAGCCAGGGCCCCGGGGACCACAAGGATGCCCAGGTCCGCTAGGCCCGCCAGGACCACCAGGACCGCGAGGACCGCGAGGAACGCCAGGTCCACCAGGACCGGCAACCTTTTTTGTCCAATTTACTAACCCAACTCCGATCATCATCAATGGGGATACACAGGGACCAGCTACCCCTTATCCGTCCAATATTGTGGTCGCAGGCATCCCGGGAACCATTATCAAGGTAACAGCCACGTTAAACAATATGTCCCATACCTTCCCGGCTGACCTTGATATCTTGCTCGTTGGACCACTAGGGCAAAATGTCATGCTGATGTCAGATGCAGGGGGATCAACTGATATTGTCGGTGTCACGTTAACATTTGACGATGATGCAGCAACTCAAGTACCAACTCCAATTGTCTCTGGTACGTATCAGCCGACAAATCTTGGAGGTGGTGATGTTCTCCCTGCACCAGCTCCAGCACCACCGTATGGCTCTGCATTAAACGTATTCAATGGGACAAATCCAAACGGTACATGGAGTCTTTTCGTTTTTGATGATGCAGGTGCAGATAGTGGCACTATCGCTGGCGGATGGTCGCTAACAATCGCTACAGTTGTATAACACTATACTTTCTCAGGACTCTATGTATACAGCGTAACAGTTAGTGAGCCCGTAACTCGTTCAGGGATTCTTGATATTAATGCTTTTAACCTTGGGCTTACTGCAACTGTTTACCCTCCTGCATAAAGAACTACCGATAATGTGCGATTATGTTAACTAATCTTGTATACGGTATTCATAATGAGAACGTATTTACAACTACAATCAATGCATTTCGTGCCGATACTAAATCAGTCCTAATTGAAATGAGCAGGCAGAGGACATCACTGTCACC
>JBEQAI010000172.1:0-7596 GCA_041640415.1 Ammoniphilus sp.
AGCTTTTAGATAGTCTCTCATGTATACTTTCCTCTCGTACGCTACTATTTCTTTTTTACATAAATTATTCTTAGCTGCGGGGGCAAATTCCTGCCCCATCATACAAAAAAGGAACAGAGCCGCCTAAGCAAAGGGTAAGATAGACAGGTATGAGACGAAACACAGCTCCCCAGCCCAAGTTGCCGGCATCATGGAAGTGTATGATTCACTCATCTCGGGCCCATGCCAAAATGACGACATCATAGACACCGAATGATCCACTCATCCCGGGCCCATGCCAAAATGACGACATCATAGACGCCGTATGATTCACTCATCCCGGGCCCATGTCAAAATGACGACATCATAGACGCCGAATAATTCACTCATCCCGGGCCCAAGCCATTATGACGACATCATAGAACATTTCCGCGCTGCAGCCCGCTACTCTCTCACATCCCTTCTCATTACTGCTCCATCAAAAAATCCGATAGGCCTCAGCCTATCGGATTTTAACTTTTCTTAACGGTCTTTCTTCCCACCACGGAAAGCCATTGCGGGCTTGCGTCCTGGAGCCTGACCTTGACCCTTGCCATGTCTTGGCTTGGCTCCGCCGCGGTCGCGATCTGGCTTTCGGAAATCCATCTTTTTCTTCTTTGAACGAAGAGGGGCTTCCTCTGTCAGACGAACCGGTGTGCTGTCTGGTTCCTTTGTCAGCATTTTAAGGGCTGCAGCCACAAGAATGACAGAATCCACATCATCCAATAGCTGTTCAGCCAACGTCCTATAGGCTGTGTACTCGCCCTCTTGGACGGTTTCCATCAGTTTTTCGATGGTGAGGCGTTGTTGTCCTTCGATGGCTTCTGCTAGGCTTGGTACCTGACGGCGATCCATCTTTCGCTTGGTAATGCGTTCTATTGTTCTTAGATGCTCAATCTCTCTTGGGGTGACAAAAGACAAAGCCAATCCTGTTTTCCCTGCGCGACCCGTTCTTCCGATACGGTGAACATAGCTCTCGGGATCTTGCGGGATATCGAAGTTATAAACGTGGGTGACACCGCTGATATCAAGACCTCTAGCAGCCACATCCGTTGCGACCAAGACTTCAATCGTACCTTCTTTAAACTTTCTTAGCACGCTGTCACGCTTGGCTTGGTTAAGGTCGCCGTGAATCCCTTCCGCCGTATAGCCTCTTTTAGTTAGAGCTTCCGATAATTCGTCTACCCGACGCTTCGTGCGTCCAAACACGATAGCCAATTCGGGAGCATGAATATCCAGCATACGGCATAATACATCGAACTTCTGCTTTTCGGGCATCTCCATATATTGCTGCTCAATGTTCGGGACGGTGACTTCCTTCGCTTTTACTGCGATCACTTCTGGCTCGTTCATGAATCGAACCGCAAGCTCTTGTATCGCCTTAGGCATTGTAGCAGAGAACAGTAACGTTTGTCTTTCTTCGGGGATCTCGGAAAGGATGAGTTTAATGTCATCGATGAAGCCCATATTTAACATTTCATCAGCTTCGTCTAATACAACCATCTCAACAGCATTCAAACGAATCGTTTTTCTTCTCATATGATCCATAAAGCGTCCAGGTGTAGCGACGATGATCTGAGGTTTTTGCTTTAGTGCTTTGATTTGGCGGTTCATATCCTGACCACCATAAATCGGAAGGGCGCGAATTCCCTTAAACTGAGCAATCTTATTCAATTCTTCCGCTACCTGTACAGCGAGTTCACGTGTTGGGGTTAATACCACACCTTGGATTTGGTCTACTTCTTCACGCAGGCGGTCAACCATAGGGACACCGAATGCAGCCGTTTTTCCTGTACCGGTCTGAGCTTGGCCGATTAAATCTTTTCCCTTAAGAGCTACAGGAATGGTCTGGGCTTGAATCGGCGTTGCCTCTTCAAATCCCATACTGCTAATTGCCCGAACCGTCTGTTGGTGAAGTCCAAAATCATAAAAAGTTGCCAATTTTTGTCAATCTCCTTTAAGCTTGTTTTTCTGTTAGAATTTACCTTATTAGAATTTCCTAAAAAAAGGGCATTATTCCATATAGGAATATAGCCCTTTGATCTCATATGCCAAGAGATTTAGCGGCGAACAAAACGTTAGCTGCTTGAGGTCCGCATTTTCGCACGCCTTTTAAGCTAAAGATAACCTTACCATGATTGCTAAAAAAATGCAAATCATTCGCACCTTTACATTTAGTTTCCCATGTAATAATATTGTAACTACCGGTAGTTAGTCGATATGGAGGGGTACACATGACAGCCGATAAAATCAAACTAGTCGCTATGGTCTTATTCGGAAGAAAAGGCTACGAGGAAACCTCTCTAGTCGATATCGCAACAGGCGTAGGGATCAAAAAACCTTCAATATACAATCATTTTCCGAGCAAAGAAGCGATCTTTATTGCCGTCCTTAACGATGTGCTGGATCGTGAATTACATGGCTTAGAAACCTTTATGAAAGACACGTCCGATCTGTCTGTTGAAGAAAAATTAAAGCATGTATTCCAGCAATTTTGTGAGGTATTTGGAACGACCAACGAAGGGCTTTTCTGGAAGAGAGCGATTTTCTTCCCACCGGAGCCTTTTAAGGAAGAAATCAAAGATAAGTTTATGAACTTCGAGAAAAAGACGGATGAACTATTGAGCGTTCTTTTTGAAGAAGGGATCTCTCAACAGAAAATTAGAAAGCTAAGCTTGGATATTCTTTTGGCTTCCTTCTACTGTTTTGTTGACGGGTTATTTGTGGAGCATCATTACTATGAGCCTGAGGAGCTGAAATTTCGAATGGAGGCTTCGTGGGAGATCTATTGGGCTGGCATTCAAAATCATAAGGGAGGTTAATATGGCCTGGGTTTACATTACTCTTGCTGGTATATTGGAAATAGTATGGGCTCTGGGATTAAAGTTTTCGAATGGATTTACCATTTTGATCCCTAGCATTATTACCGCAATTGCCATTGTTTTAAGTTTCTTCTTTTTTTCGAAGTCCTTGCAAGACATTCCAGTAGGTACCGCGTATGCCATTTTTACTGGGATAGGCGCAGCTGGGACTGTTATTTATGGAATGCTGTTTCTTCATGAATCTATCCATATTGTAAAAATCATGTTGGTTACTATCCTCATCGCTGGAATTATCGGTTTGAAACTAACGTCAGAGCCCGATGAGGAAGAAAAAGATTATCAAGCGAGGTGAGTGGAGATGGAATGGATTTACTTAATTTTTGCAGGTATTTTTGAGGTTATTTTCGTCACCTTTATGAAATTATCTAATGGCTTCTCCAGGCTAGCCTATTCGATTGCTACCTTCACCACGGGTGCTCTGAGTCTTTATTTGCTTTCCTTAGCTCTCCTTTCTTTGCCTGTAGGTTCTGCTTATGCGATCTGGACAGGAATAGGCGCAGCAGGCAGTGTCATTATCGGGATGCTGTTTTTTAAAGAGTCAAAGTCCTGGAAAAGAATCGTTTTTATTTCCTGTATTTTAATGAGTGTGATTGGACTAAAGGTGACAAGTATTTAGCTAGAGCAGCTGGCCTGCCCTAGCTTTTTTTGGCTTAACCTAAAATTAAAGCGTTTACAAAATGAAAGGAATGAGATAAAATAGAACTAGGACATGTTGGGATAACTCACAACATCTTGTGTCCCAATATAATAGGAGGAGGTCATGGATATGAAGGACTACTGTGTGCGCTGTCACGAAGAACTCGCTATCATGGAAAAGAACAGGAGTGAGTGCTGGGAATGTCAGGATGACATGTCCGTGACATACTCAGACGACGCAATGGAATTCGAGTAAGAAAAGTAGAGTGTAGAGACCGATCTCTACACTCTTTTTCTTCTTTTTTAAACCACAAGAAAATAAGAGAGCAGGTTCGACCCGTAATAAATAACCCTCCTCTGACAACGTTAAGCGAGGAGGGCTTGCAAATCTTTTTTAGGTTAGGAATCCTCTCCATCAGTCGTAACTTTCATCTCCCACTCTTCGTCCACCTTGCCTTCTGGTGAGAAAGAATAGTCTGCATAGCTGGTAAAAGGGGTCCCTTTTTTCTTCAATGGCTGCATCAAACCGTCTTGAATATACCACTCATCTGATTCGTACATGACTGCTCCTCCTTTTCATCTTACCTACTGCTTAGGATGGGATGAATTGGATTTTGCTATTCATGCGGAATAATAATACAAGATGCTTTGATAAGGAATGTAGTAGGTCCGGTCATTAAATTGAAACTCCATATAATCCATGGTTGATCGAATCATTCTGCCCGTTAAGACCTCTCTTCCTGTAATAACGGTAATCAGCTTTCCTTGCTCCTGTCGGAGTTGCTGAATAAAGGATCGGCCGTAAATTTGCTTTAGGGCTTCACTGTGATTTTCTACACCTGGAACATAGTAATTCTTCCAATTCAAGTACATCACCCCTTTCATCCTACAGAGTATGCAACTCCCCAGGAGATGTATATATACAATTCGGGCCCGCACAGAAAAACAAGGATGCTGTTTTATAGCATCCTTGTTAATCGTTATTTAAACTGAAAACATCTTCGTTCGGTGGTAATTGATTTTCTTTCTTATTTTTGCTTTTTCTTTTCCCGTATGCCTAGCCTGATTCAGTAATCTTTCATTAAAACAATACCAATAACAATGCCATTCATAACGTATTCTTGCCATAATTCCCATATTGGCCTCTGCTTCAAAGATAATGTAATTTTATTCTAGTCGATTTTTGTCAGATTTTGAATCAGGTCATTAGACCTATCTTTTGGGAAGAAAGAGTTCGCTTTTAAATTCTTCATACAGGACCGGGTCGAGAAGCTGTCTTGCCCTCTCACTCAATATTCGATGGGTGGGGTACTCCGGTAATAGGAATGGTTCTGGGCCTTGATAAACGACTCCCTTCGTGGAATGAATTCGATTATCAAGCAGAAGCTGATAAAACTCTTCCTGCTCATTAGACAAAGCCCAAAATTTCCAGTCATTCACTTTATCCCATATTACCTTCATCGCAAAACTCCTTTCTAATCCTGAAAAGACTTGTCCTTACAGAATATGGGGTTTGTTTGAGCTTATGCAAAAAAAATGAGCGGTTGACCGCTCTAATAGGAAACTACCCGTACATTATAGTTATATAATAGCCGTACTTGCTGTTGGACCTTTTGTTCAAGTTGGGTTGGATCGGCTCCCTTGGCAGCTTGTACACGAATCGTGACGTTTGTACCTAGAAGATCCACCTCCGCGTCTTGCACGCCTGGTATCCCCTTAACCTGGTCTCGAATCGTTCGCTCCACTTGATATTGCGCCCCCTGGAGAGCTTGTCCAGACATCCCCGCTCGGGCTCGCTCATCGTAGGTCCTGGTATCCATTCTAGAATCCGAGGTCGTTCCTGGTTTCATATAGTCATTCGTTTCTATACGATTTTGAATGATGTACTCTGTTCGATTATCTGTCATCGTTTGCGGTTGTTGCTGGTTCACGCCCGCTTGAGGCATATTTCCACAAGCACTTAGAATCAATGCGCTAAGGATGGGCAGCCACCAGCTTTTACTCATGGATTTCAAAAAGGCTCACCTCCTACCACTAGTATCCGCTTACCGGGTGAGATTACTCCTCTTTTTTATCCTCTTCATCTTCCTTTTCTCGTTGTTCTGCATCCTTTCGGATTTCTTGCCGTCCTTCTTTTTGTTGAACCTGATTCGGTGCCTCCCGGTTGGTTTGCTCTTGAATCATTTGGCAGCCAAGAAGCGGAAGGCTAAGTACCAGACATGCTAAACAAAATTTCCCGATGCGGATTAACATCTCCATCTTCTCCTTGGTTCAGATAGGCTTAGTATTTGCAAGAATCAAGTGGTCATCCCAGCTCCATTTGTTTTTTACAATTATTCACAAACTGAACCATCCTTGGATAACTTTGTCTAATCCCCATTACCGCGAGGGGACGGCCTATACCTACCCAGCCATAACGCCTGGATAGAGCCCCGCCAATTTTCGCTATTCGATTGATATGAGGAAGGGCAAGAAAAAAGCGGTAATCGTCCCTTTGTCCTCCGTTCCCTTCCATCATGGATAGGAAACTTTCGCGGACAAGATCCATCTCTGGGCCAAGCCCCATCGTATACACGCGATTTCCCCATTCATCTATCCCCTTATAATAAAGAGAACCGATAAAATATCCTTCCGTTCGGTCAAAATCATACAGACCAAGCAGTTCGTCCTTGGAGGGAATCCGATCTAACGGGAGGTTACCCAAATGTATATGAGCAGCAATAATGGAAGAGTGAGCACTCCCGTAGCAACAGTACACAATATTCATACTTTATGAAATCGCCACTCTGCTGCAGATTTACCTACTTGTTCTAAAGCATGGATCCAGGCCAAGCGGCATGCTTTTTCAGCAAGACCCACTCCAGACACGTAAATTTGATTCCCTTGTACATCGGAACCGACTCGTATCACCTGACCTCGCTTAAGCTCTAACGGGACCTTTAGATCCTTCTCTAGTATTTTGAGAGCCATCTCACAGGCTTGTTCTCCATTGTCCAAGCTATAATAAAGTACATTCATTAGTCTCACCGTATTCTTGTGTTTTGCCAGACTCGAAAAAGATTATACCCTGCCGTAGATCCTAATATAGCAATGATTATCCAGAATAATATTTCTCCCATCTTTTCCACCACCTTTAGTTCTACTATATGGGCGGAAGGGGCTGTACCATGCTCACGAAATATTGTCACAGTTTATCCACATCCAGGATGTGTCGAATCAAGTCGAAGTATGTTATAATGAAAAAGTACTTGATAATCTCAACATTATTACTTGTTCATATATATTTATTTTTTATGAAAGGAGTCGATATCATGAATATCACCTTAATGGAAAGAAAGTGCAAACATTGCGGAGTGAAGCTAACGGAGTACGAAGCAAGAGAGAAAGCAGGAATGTGCATGGACTGCTTCAGCGAAGAGCATAATGTACCAAAAAAGAAAACTGCAGTTACAGTCTCACGTACAAAAAGCAAACAATTTATAACCACGATTCGGTAGTGCACTTTACCCATTTTTTCTGCGAGCAGACAAACATCCAATCTTGGGGAAAGACTCTGGCATAACATACAGTAATCCAGCAGCATCATCGGAGCTGGGGGAAGGATAAAGCCCTTCAAGAGCCTCAAACACCTCCTTTTTTCAAACTTTGCGGTACCTACAAGCTAGGTACCGTTTTTTTTTTTGCCCTCGGTTATTTTTGCGAGATAAACGTTCTCTATCCACCTCTACCTCCTATGTAAGCGCATAGCTTATCACTTTTCCACATTGCCAACTCCTCACATTCCAATTATTATTTAAATTACATATAGAAAGAGGTGTGGACATGATCTTTGTAAGTGTCATTTTACCCGTTCTTCTTATTTTTTTAAGCGGCTATATCATCCAGCGGATCTTTCAGCTAGATCTTAAACCCATATCAACCGTCGCTATTTATATCCTTTCCCCCGCTCTCGTTTTTAGAACTTTTTATGTTACATCTTTAGATATCCAGCTTTTTTATATTGTTATCATCTCTATGCTTCTACTCATTGGACTCATCGGGATTACGATCATCACGTCTA
>JBEQAI010000173.1:0-7596 GCA_041640415.1 Ammoniphilus sp.
CCATAGGTTTGAAGCATAATCACGGCCTTATTAGACAGCTCAAACGTACGCAATTTAGCGTTCACATTACGGATATAAAAATCATTCGGTGCGAAGCACTCCGACTCAAACCCCTTGCACTTCCCGTCCTCTTTCATCGCACGTTGGGCTGCGTCCCTAGAAAACCACTGAATATAATCGATGGTTACTTTATATTTTCCATTTTTCTGCTTTTGCACCTGCGTAATGTATCCTATTTGTTTCTCTACCTTTTGCCCAGAAGGGGCCGCTGAGGCAACCGAGCCAATAAGCGAAAGAACCATAACAACACTCATTAGAAACATGAACCATCTTTTCACCAAAAAATCATCTCCTCTTTCTTCATGTTACCTATGACGAAGAAGAGGTGGTAAATGTTTCATGCTTTAGTCCCATTTTTCACATCGGATATATCCTCGAAAGGTGGACTCTAGAATTCTACCTAGATCGAATAGGGCCTTTTCATTTCCTACTCTGCTCACCAATTGAAGGGCAATCGGCATATTTGACCGATCCACTCCAATTGGGATGGTCAGCGAGGGCAATCCCAACAGATTGGCTAGAGCCACGTAGGGTATGTAACGGAGAAAGGTTTTCTGAATGGAAAACAGTTCACCATAAAGCTGGCCATGGGCAAGGGCACCCCGATGATAAACAGGAAGCACCAAAATCTGTTTAGTGAGCTTCCGCTCGCTCCATTGGTTCATGTCCTCTAAGGTGGCCACCAGCTTGTTCACTTGCTTACCTCGTGGCTTAAATAAGGATGCACCGATTAAAGCCCACGTCAGAAAACGATGATAGGAGGTTTTTTCAAACAAAACTTCTTTGAGATACAACGGAATCGGCGACATTCCTTTCTCCGGAAAGGCTGCGTCCGCAATGCCTTTGCCCGCATCGATAGACATGACTTGCTGCCATAATAGAGCCACCGTTTGAGGCTTGAAGGGAAATTCCTCGGTAATGGAAAAACTCTTGCCTAAGGCCGATTTTACGTTATTGAGCAGCTGTTGAGTGTCCTCTCCCAAGGGGATGGACGCGTGAAAAGACGGGAAACACAATTCGTAATTGTCCAAGTCTACAGGAGGGGCCGGTGTATCCGCGATGATCGCATTCATTGTCTCCACATCGTTCACCGATTTCGCCATCGCTCCTATGCCTAACATATCCTGCTGTAGAGGTTCTGTGACAAAAGGAAAATGCCCTTCTTGAGACACTTGATGTTTCCCAGACTTATACCCAATTACGCCATTAAAATGGGCAGGAAACCGGATCGACCCCCCAATATCTGATCCAATGCCAACGGCTGCCCCTCCCACAGCGATCAAGGCCGCTTCTCCTCCACTTGAACCACCTGCTGTCCGGGAAAGGTCCCAAGGGTTATTCGTCCGACCATAAAGCTTATTGACCGATTCTTGACAGAAGCATAAGGTTGGCGTGTTGGTTTTACCTAAAACAATAACGCCTTCGGATTTGAGTTTTTGAACCACGACCGCATCGGACTGTTCAACCTGATCTCTCCGATGGATCAGGCCACCTGTGGTTCTCATGCCTTTAACATGAAAAGATTCCTTCACACTAATGGGCACCCCAAACCATTTGCCCTTCGCTTTTCCTTCCTTTAATAGCCGATCGCATTCCTTGGCTTCTAGCCTCACTTGCTCAAACCGATCTTC
Source organism: Ammoniphilus sp. (assembly GCA_041640415.1). Classification (GTDB taxonomy): domain Bacteria; phylum Bacillota; class Bacilli; order Aneurinibacillales; family RAOX-1; genus YIM-78166. The sequence continues at coordinate 1,692 of JBEQAI010000173.1, forward strand.
CACTAAAGCATTCAGGTCTGGATTCACTCGTTGAAGATGATCGATATAGGTCTCCGTAGCTTTTAATGATGTCACTACCCCGGCTTGAATGGCATCAGCCAGCGTAGTCGCATCCCAATCCAAGATGGTTTCCTTCAAAACGTTCCCCCCTTTAATGGCGGCTTTCTTATCTTTATACTATGTTAGAAAAGAGCCGTCTATCTATTCCTAAAATCATAACCTTCGCATATACATGTCCTATATAAGACAAGAAGGTGAACGGATGAAAAAGCAAAGCTTGGTCAAAGGAGCACTTGTCCTTACTGCTGCCGCGTTTATAACGAAGCTTCTCGGCTTTATCAACAGTGTCATACAGTCCCGTATCCTTGGGTCAGAAGGAATCGGTTTAGTGATGATGGTCATGCCTCTCATGGGGCTTCTGCTTACGCTGACAACCCTCGGACTGCCCGTGGCCATCTCCAAACTGGTGGCTGAGGCAGAAGCCCAGCAGGAGGAGGGAAAGGTCAAGCAGATACTAGCCGTCTCCCTCCTGATCACAGGCTCCATTGGCATCCTGCTGGTGGTGGTGACCTTGAGCTTTGGACATCTTTTCACGACCCACTTCCTCACCGATCAGCGTGCCTACTATTCTCTGCTCGCTTTGACCCCCATCATCCCGATTTTTGCCTTGTCAGGTGTGATTAAAGGGTATTTCCGGGGAAAACAGCAGATGAACCCGATTGCCATCTCTCAGGTACTAGAGCAGGTCGTGCGGATCGGCTTGATCTATGCTTTTGTTCAGTGGCTCCTGCCTTATGGTGTGGAGTATGCAGCCGCAGGTGCCATCCTGTGCGCGGTCGTTGGCGAAGCCGCTTCCTTATTTTATTTGATCCTGATGTTCAAGAAAGGCTCCTTATTAAGAAGCTTTGAAACATCCGGGTCAAAAAGCACACTCTATGAACTCCTACACACTGGACTGCCCACTACAGGCAATGGCTTTATTCACTCCATTGCCCGCGTAATTTCCCCGATTCTCATTACACAGGGCCTTGCCAAGGCCGGAATGAGCTCGGTCTTGATTACCAAGCAATTTGGCATGCTGGCGGGTTTCGTTATGCCGTTACTCTTTTTCCCTGGGTTTATTAACCACTCCTTAGCCGTTGCCTTAGTTCCAGCCATCAGCGAAGCGAATGTCCAAAAAAACTTCCGACTCATCCACGAGCGGGTCTACCAAGCCATTCGTATCGCTTTAATCGTAGGGATGCCGAGTACCGTGATCCTCACCATTTTCGCAGAACCGCTGATGACAGTTATCTACCACGCTTCTGAGGCTGCTGTACTGCTTCAGGTTTTAGCACCCTTTTTCTTGTTTCACTACTTCCATGCTCCCCTGCAATCCACCTTAGTCGGCCTCGGATACGCCAAAGCGGCTATGTACAATAACCTGATCGCCCGTTGTACAAGCTTGCTCTTGATTTATCCTTTGTGCTCCAACCCGAAGCTCGGCATTATGGGAGTCGTATTAGCGATGAGCGTCGGTGTAGTCCTTGAGACCTTTCTTCACTTTTTCTCCCAAGTCAAACTGATTGGATACCGCTTGAACACAATAGAGATGCTGAAGATCGTCATCGCAGGCTTACTAATGGGATACTTGGGTAAATGGATGTTTGCTAAGCATAGTGATCTAAGTCTGATTGGACAAACTAGCTTGTCTGTTGTGGGGTCGCTTTTCCTTTACGGCTGCTTACTCGTGTTCTTTCGTGTGGTCCGTCGTCGAGATATCGTCCGCATTCCCAAGATAGGCCCTAAGGTAGCCTTTCTATTCCCGCGCTAGTCAAGTGGAGCATATTCCCGCCCTCAGTCCATACACTCTTTATGATATGATGGAAGAATATCATGTCGTAAGGAGCTACTATGAGTAAACCCTTTGATTTTACAGAAGGAAATTTGCTAAAGCAAATGATCGCTTTTTCCATACCCATCTTCTTGACCAATATTCTTCAGATTTCCTATCAGCTGGTTGACAGCATGTGGGTTGGAAAACTAGTCGGCAGCCATGCTCTAGGTGCTGTAGCCATATCCGGCTCCGTTTTGTTCGCCGTTTTATCCTTTATCATCGGGATCAATGGAGCAACCTTAACGGTATTATCCCAACAGCGCGGAAAAAAAGATGAGCAAGGCCTAAGTGAATCTCTTAACGCTTTCGTCGTGGTGCTCTCTGTCCTTACCCTTGTCCTGGGTTTGATCGGCTATCTCTCAACGGATACTCTCCTGCGGTGGTTAGGCACACCTGACGAGCTTCTTCCTCTGGCTAGTGCTTATCTTCATATTAATTTTTTGGGAATCTTCTTTTTGTTTGGTTACAACTTTATTGGAACGGTTTTACGAGCGATGGGAGACAGTCGAACACCGCTTCGTTTTGTTTGGATAGCCGTCATCCTTAATGCTGCGATTAGTCCGCTGTTTATTCATACCCTCGGCTTAGGGATTAATGGTGCAGCCTACTCTACTGTCCTGTCACAAGGAACCGCCTTTTTATTTGGTGTTGTATATTGTATTCGAAGCGGAAAAGTTCCCTTCGTTCGCCCTTATCTCCCTTCTTTCTTCTATTTGAAAACCATTATGAAGTTAGGGATTCCCGCAGGACTTCAAATGATGGCTATTTCTGCCGGGATGACGGCCGTCATGAGCGTAGTCGCGGGTTACGGGCAAATCGTAGTTTCAGGATACGGCGCAGCGAACCGCATTGAAAGTATCATTATGATCCCAGCCTATACCTTGGGTTCCGTGGTCAACAGTATGGCTGGCCAAAATATCGGAGCGAAAAGATGGGACCGCGTAAACCAAATCGCTTGGCTTGGCATTGGCGTGATCGTCACCATGATGCTCACGATTGCTGGTTTGGTTTACTTGTTAAGTGGGACTCTTATCGGTGTGTTTATTGACGAGCCTGAAACTTTAGTATTTGGAACCTACTATTTGCAAGTAGTTGCTTTCTTCTATGTATTTCTTGGGATTAATTTTGTGTTAAACGGTGTCATCCGAGCCTCCGGAGCCATGCTCACCGTATTGGTTCTAAATCTAGTGTCCTTCTGGCTCCTTCGCTTCCCTCTTGTCTACTTATTCTCGGAATGGATGGGAAAAGAGGGGATTCCCTACGGTGTGGGCATCAGCTTGATTGTAAGCTCGATCTGTGCGAGCAGCTACTTCTTGCTTGGCAATTGGAGAAAGAAGAAGATCTTTAAGGAGGAACAGGGTCAGGTGACCGCGTGAGGAGTGGGGGGTGTGGGGCGACGGCCTTGTGGGTGATGAGAGCTGAATCGCAGGCGGGGTACGGGATCGGGGCGCCATTCGCCGCGGTGGAGGGCATAAGGGAGAGTGAGGGGCAGTATGATGTTCCTCATTCACTCCAGATGATTCACTCAAATGGCTCCCAAGCCAAAATCAGTGTATCATAGACGCCGGATGATTCACCCAAATCGCTCCCAAGCTAAAATCGGTGCATCATTCAGGCCGGATGACTCACTCAAAATGCACCCAAGCCAAAATCAGTGTATCATAGACGCCGGATGATTCACTCAAAATGCTCCCAAGCCAAAATCAGTGTATCATAGACGCCGAATGACTCACTCAAATGGCTCCCAAGCCAAAATGCAGGCATCATAGACGCCGGATGATTCACTCAAATGGCACCCGAGCCAAAATCGGTGCATCAATCAGGCCGAATGACTCACTCAAATGGCTCCCAAGCACTATCCCCTCCCCCAACCCCCTAACATCCCCCGCCCAGCTACGGACTCCGATACCGATACATCGAATGATCTGCTCTAGCCTTGCGGATGGCATAGGTTACCGGGAGACCTCGGGCAACCCAGCGCAGGGCGCATAGGATGTTGGTCTCTTCCTCAAATTGCTCGACTATTGCAATTGTTTCTTCGTTAATATAACATTGGAGTTCATCCCACCCCATTGCGGAGTAAGCGTCATTTCCGTATGTTTTGAGTTCCACAAAATCTGTAAAGCTAGGTTTCTTTAACTGCATTAGTCTTCTCATTGCTTGCCTGCATTCTGGATGGACAAGATTTTCAGTCATTTCGTCAGTCCTATTCTATTAAAATAAGGAGGATTACGTGTGAGTATCCAACCGCTTTTACAAGAGTTAATCGATACACTATTAGGTTATCCTATTACTCTTTCGCTATCGCAACCTAATCATTTTACATTAAAAACCACGACCATTTTACACGACGTTACCATCACACCGGATGCTCAGCTTCAATTTACCTTCGATAACGGTTGTGTCCTACTATGCCAATCCCCCGATCACCTAGAGAAAAATAAATACGGCTATTGGATCACTTCGCAGGGTGATGTGACGGTGGTTATTCGCAGACTCTAGTTTCACGCAACTTATACTCCTCAAGGCATCTCTTACATATACAAGCTTTTCTGACCCATTCTCCCGGTACGGAGTCAAGAAGCTCTTGAGGAAAGCTCTCCTTTGAACACCAGCATGGAGCTGTTCTTTGGGCGAGATTGCCACAGAGATTCTCCCGACCACATAGAGGACACAAGTTTTCAGGAATCATCCCGACCTACCTCCAAAGCTTCCCTTGTTTATATTGGCTAGCAATTTGTTCAATCCAAGCGGCACTTAGCTTTTTCGGGAATAAAGGATTTACGTATAGGTGATAGTAAGCTTTCTTTAAATCCTCCCAGCGGGTACAAACCCCTTCCCCTGAAAAACGGGCTAAATCAATCAGCTTCACGGTCTGGTCTCGCACAAGGATATTTTTAATGTGAACATCCTTTGGATTCAATCCATAATGCCTAGCCATAACTATAGCCTTATCAATGTGCTTAATAATCGATTCCTGAATAAAACTTCCTTCAACGAGCATCTCGTGGATCGTTTTTCCTTCAAAGAAATCTAACACAATATAATTGCTGCCATATTCATGCATCCTTAGATAATAAGGCTCAAGACCTCCCACTACCTGGTACGCTGCGATTTCTGCTGCGGCTGCATGTTCTTTTCCCGGGTGAAATACCTTGATGACTCTTGGTACACCAGGAAGCTTATATACCTTAGCACTACGGCCCTCCCCGATCTTTTCCCAATCAGCACGTTTGTTTATCATCATGATTGGCTTTCCCCGTCTTTCCTTGATAATCATCCTCTTACGATATCATTACATAGATATTCAATCATTTCAAAAAGAATGTTGTATTGACTTTTTAATATGAGAGTTACATAATGGGGGCAACATGATCACACACATGGAGGATGGAGAAATGGCACAACGTCTCGTGGGAAATAAAGCACCTGATTTTACAATTGAAGTTGCTGAAGGTAATGGAAAAGATTTTGGAACCGTATCTCTTTCTGACTATAAGGGGAAATGGCTGATTCTTTTTTTCTATCCCTTAGATTTTAGTTACGTATGCCCTACAGAAATCACGGCTCTTAGTGATGCCTATCCTGATTTTGCGAGACTAGAGACAGAGGTCCTAGGTATTTCAACAGACTCAAAATACTCTCATCGCGCGTGGATTAACACTCCGCGTGACCAGGATGGACTAGGAAAGCTTAACTATCCTCTGGGTGCAGACCAGAACCATCAGGTTTCTAGAGATTACGGAGTACTCGTCGAGGAACAAGGGATTGCTCAACGAGGTCTGTTCATCATCGATCCCTCCGGTGAGCTGAAATATCAGGTTGTGATGTATGAGAATGTTGGCCGCTCGGTCGAAGAGACCCTGCGTGTTCTCCAGGCCCTGCAGACAGGGGGTTTTTGCCCCGCGAATTGGAAGCCGGGAATGGAAACGATTCAGTAAGACACTATACATAGAAAAAACGGAAGGTCATCCTTCCGTTTTTTTTCATTTGTGTTACAATTCAATATATTAACACCAATATATCGCC
>JBEQAI010000174.1:0-7591 GCA_041640415.1 Ammoniphilus sp.
GTTCTCAGCTCCTCCAGATACTTGGTATTGGCTTCACGGTTGAGCTGACGTTGAACCTGGCCTGCCTCGAGCGCTGCACGCTTCAGAATTTCTTGTTGCTCAGGAGTGGAAGCATCCCAGAATGATTTGCTCAATAACACAACAAATGGACTATAGATATGCTGAGTGGTGGACACATGCTTCTGAACCTCAAAGAACTTTTGCAGATAAATGGTAGCAATTGGATTTTCCTGTCCATCTACCGTGCCCTGCTGCATAGCCGTAAACAATTCACTGAACGCCATTGGCGTTGGATTGGCACCCAGTGCACGGAAGGCTGCCAAGTGCAGTTGGTTTTCCATCGTTCTAATCTTCAAATCTTTAAAATCAGCAGCCGTTGCCACAGCCCTCTTATTATTGGTCAGATTTCGGAATCCGTTTTCCCAATACGTCAATCCAACCAGGTTTTGGGCTGGTAGTTTGTCTAGGAGCTGCTGGGCAATTTCGCTTTCGAGCAAGACCTTATCCGCCACTTCTTCACTTGGCATTAAGAATGGGATATCAAACACAGAGAAATCAGGAACAAAATTAGCAATTGGAGCGGTTGAAGGTATTGTCATCTCTTGGGTTCCGAGCTGAAGTGCTTCCATCATCGTACGGTCGTCACCTAATTGACCGCTGTGATAGGTCTCGACAACAATGGCTCCATTCGTTTCTGCCTCCACAATTTCTTTAAACTTTAAAAGACCTTTATACTGCGGGTGCTGATCGTTTAGCCCAATGCCTGCCCGAATCGTCCGGACGTCTGCTGGTGCAGCCTGACCCGGTTGGCCAGCAGGCGGCTCAGCTTGCTGGCCTCCACCGCAGCCCACTAGACCAGCGGATAGCATGGACGTAATGAGTAAGCCTTTCAATATTTTTTTCATAAAGAGAACCTCCCTTATCTAGGCTAACTTGGTTTGATAAAAGTTAGGATACCCAGCCCTTTATTTTCCATACTTTTCTTTATCGAGTCATTTTCTGATAAAATGGGGATAATGGATATACTTTCCGAGGAGATACTTTACTTATGCAGAATTGTTTAGCTTATATTCGAGCTTCCTTTCCTTCTCTAAGTGATAAAGAAAGGGTCATTGCCAATTACATCATTGAGCATCCGGAAAAAATCATTCATTTATCCATCAATGAATTAGCAGAAGAAACGGCATGCGCTGAAGCCACGATCTTTCGTTTGTGTAAACGCCTAGGCTTTAAAGGCTACCAAGCCCTCAAAATTTCATTGGCCAAAGAAGTTGTCCACCCTATCCAAAACCTTCATGAAGCCATCCAAGAAGATGATAGCCTTCCTGTCATTGCTCATAAGGTGTTTACTACGAATATCGAAGCCCTGCGCGATACGTTAGAGATCTTAGAGGAAACGACGCTGAACCAAGCCATTTCCCTCCTTGTTCAGGCTCGCAGGATTGATCTATTTGGAGTGGGGGGCTCTTCCTCTATTATCTTGGACGCCTATCATAAATTTGTTCGGACGGGAATCCCAACGTTCTATCATTCCGATTCGCACCTTCAGGCCATCCAAGCCTCACTTTTGCAAAAAGGAGATGTCGTTCTCGGTGTTTCCCATTCCGGGGTGAACAAAGATATCCTCGAAAATCTTAAGATCGCAAAAGAGGCAGGGGCCCATATTATTACGATTACTCGATATGGAAAAACACCGATCAGCCAACTCGCGGATGTCAGCTTATTTACCGCCTCGCGAGAAACCATCTTCCGTTCAGAGGCCCTATCCTCACGCTTAGCTCAGTTATGCATTATTGATGCCCTCTATGTGGGGATGGCCGTAACCCGTTTTGAAGAAACGATGTCAAACACAGAAAAAGTCCGTGAAGCGATATCTCAAAAAAGACTTTAGGAGATTAAACTATGCATGTAATTGGATTAGATATTGGCACAACGAGTACTAAAGCCGTCGTATTTACTCTGCAAGGGAAAGTCATCAGTGAACATGCTGTGGAGTACCCGATTTTTACCCCTTCCCCCGCTTGGGCCGAGCAAGATCCAGAACAAATTTTGCGTGCCGCGGAAGAAGCCATTCGGGTCGCCGTGGAGAAATCAGCAACCACCGCATTTTTAGGTGTCGGCATCAGCTCAGCCATGCACTCTTTGCTGCTGGTCGACGAACAAGGTAGTCCATTAACCCGGACGATCATTTGGGCGGATAACCGCAGCATTCACCAATCCGAGCAGCTTTTATTAGATCAAGGGAAAGAAATTTATCTTCGAACAGGGACTCCGATTCATCCCATGTCCCCTCTTAGCAAGATTTTATGGTTTAAGGAAGAACAACCCGAACTCTTTGCTCAAACACACAAATTTATTTCCATTAAAGACTACTTGCTCTTCCGCTGGTTCGGACGCTACGTAATTGATTATTCTCTTGCCTCCGCTACCGGTCTATTCAACTTAGAGCAATTGGACTACGATGCGGAAGTATTGCAGCTTCTGGGAATTCATAAGGACCAACTTCCCCATCCTGTGCCTACGACCTATGTGCTTCAAGGGATGGATCCGGGGCATGCCAAGGCCATGGGAATCGGTGTCGATTTGCCTTTTGTGATTGGCGGAAGTGATGGGTGCTTAGCGAATCTCGGAATTGGCGCTCTGGAAAAAGGGGATGTGGCCATTACGATTGGGACGAGTGGGGCCATTCGAACGGTAGTACCGGAACCTTTAACAGATACTCAGATGCGTACGTTTTGCTACGCTTTAGCTGACAAGCAATGGGTGATCGGGGGTCCTACGAATAATGGAGGGATCTTGCTGCGATGGTTCCGGGACCAATTTGCGCCAGGCGCTTCGTATGATGAATTGGCTGCAGAAGCAGCTATTGCGGGGATTGGAAGCGGTGGACTGCTCTGTCTCCCTTATTTATCAGGCGAGCGAGCGCCGATCTGGAATGCAGATGCCAGGGGATGCTTTTTTGGAATGGCCTTGCATCATCAGCGGGGGCACTTTGTGCGTGCCGCTTTGGAAGGTGTGATCTACAGCGTATATAGCGTGGGAAAAGCCTTACAGGATTTAGCTGGGGAATTCCGATCGGTGCGCGCCTCCGGTGGTTTTGTCCAATCCCCCCTTTGGTGCCAGATCTTATCTGATATTTTTGGTGCACCTGTTGAAATTCCAGAGAGCCATCAGAGCTCCAGCTGGGGTGCCGCCCTTCTGGTCCTTTATGCATTAGGAAAAATGGATCGACTGGATGCCTATAAGGATCAGATCCCAATTAGACAAACCTATCTCCCTAACCCCTTGCATCACCAGCAATATCAAAGCTTGTACGAGATCTATCAAGAAGTCTACTCATCATTAGAGGACTCTTTTGGTAAGATCGCAGCCTATCAAAGAAGGCTATGAGCATGGAAGCTCATAGCCTGTTTTTTTGTTTAAAACCATTGGGTGTGGAAGGTTCCTTCTTTATCAATGCGCTGGTACGTATGGGCACCGAAGTAATCCCGCTGCGCCTGCAAAAGATTCGCTGGAAGCGTCTCGGAACGATAGCTGTCAAAGTAAGCCAATGCACTAGCAAAAGCTGGTACAGGTACGCCAGCGGTAATGGCTGTAGAAACGACTTTTCTCCAAGCATCCTGGTAGGTCTGTACAATGTCTTGGAAGTAGGAGTCAAGCAGTAGGTTCTTTAGCCCTGGATCACGGTCGTATGCATTCTTAATGTTTTGCAAGAACTGCGCTCGAATAATGCAACCGCCTCTAAAAATCATCGCGATGTTGCCATAGTTCAAGTTCCAGTTGTATTCCTCCGATGCCGCTCTCATCTGTGCAAACCCTTGAGCATAAGAGCAGATCTTGCTTGCATACAACGCCTTGCGAACTGCTTCAATAAATTCCTCACGGTCAACGGAAACCTGTGTCGTTTCCGGTCCTTTCAGGATCTGGCTAGCCTTGACGCGCTCTTCCTTCATCGCGGAGAGGAAGCGGGCAAACACGGACTCCGTAATGATGGACAAAGGTACCCCTAAATCCAGGGAGCTCTGGCTTGTCCATTTTCCTGTGCCCTTCTGTCCTGCCGTATCCAATATCAAATCGACCATCGGCTTGCCGGTTTCATCATCTACCTTCGTGAAGATATCGGCGGTAATTTCGATCAAATAACTGTCTAGTTCACCTTTATTCCACTCGGCAAATACCTCATGGAACTCCTGCGCACTAAGATTCAACGTATGCTTCAGAAGATGGTAGGCTTCACAGATCAACTGCATATCCCCGTACTCTATTCCATTATGCACCATTTTTACATAGTGACCTGCACCATCTGGACCGATATAGGTGCAGCAAGGATCGTCTCCCACCTTTGCGGAGATCGCCGTAAGGATCGGCTCCACCAGTTTGTAGGCATCTTCTTGCCCTCCTGGCATGATCGCAGGACCTTTCAGTGCGCCTTCTTCTCCACCTGAGACACCGGCTCCAATGAATCGAATCCCTACGGATTCTAATTCCTTATTCCGGCGAAGAGTATCAGGGAAATAAGCATTACCTCCATCGATCAGAATATCGCCCTTGGCTAGAAGCGGCTTTAATTGCTCGATCGTATCGTCTGTTGGCTTACCCGCTTTCACCATGATGAGGATCTTCCTAGGCGTTTCAAGAGACTCAACAAACTCTTCCATGGAATAGGTGCCCACGAGATTTTTCCCTTTGGCTTCTTGCAGCAGCTCCTCGGTTTTTTCCGCAGAACGATTATAGACCGATACGGTAAATCCTCGACTTTCAATATTGAGTGCCAAATTCTTGCCCATGACAGCAAGCCCGATGACGCCGATTTGTTGTTTAGACATCGTGAGTGTTCCGCCTTCCATTGTTTGGTTTAGGTTTATTATACGAAATTTATTTTCACATTACAAAGGGGTTGTGAAAATAAATTTATTGGTTGTTTGGGTTGCGCGCAACTCCAGCTTTTGGCGCATAAACCGCAGGTTTTTGCGCGCAAATCGTACTTTCAGCGCATATTTCTGGGCGCGGTCGCGGTTCCCTTCAGACTTGCGCGCAACACCATATTATTACGCGCAAATCGCAATTCCTGCGCGAATAAGCTTTCAGCTTCAGAGCACCAATTACTATTGCATAGAGGATTTGCATTAGTGGCCAGCGAAGCTTTAAACAATCTATGTAGAAGGAGTGGCACGCATTGATCATGAAGGAACGCAAAACGCCCTTATCCATCCTTACGAGAGAAGCTTTACTTCGCAGACTTCCTCTTAACCATGCAAAAAGCCCTGATATTATAGAAGATCTAAAAATAGCTAGGGCAGGATTTTACGGGGAGCGACACCTTGACCAACAACTCTGCTACTTGCCAGAAAACGACTATTCCATTTTACCCGACCTTCGTATTATTCATCAAAACAAGCCCTTTCAGATCGACACTCTAGTCGTAACTCCTTCGTTTTTAGTTATAATTGAAGCTAAAAACATAGTAGGGACGCTCTTCTTTGACCCATCTTCTAAACAATTCATTCGTACTCATGACAATAAAGAGAGTGGCTTCCCAGACCCTATTGCCCAGGTAAAGCGTCAGCAAGCCCAACTGAAAGACTGGATAAAACAGCGTCAGTTTCCTCCTGTACCTATAGAGTATCTAATCTCTATTAGCCAGCCCTCAACCATTCTGAAAACTTCCTCTAATAATCAAGAACTTTTTGAATACGTCCTCCATGCTGTTCATGTCCCTGAAAAAATACAAAGTCTAAAACATAAATATGACCACAAAAACCTGCTCAGTCCCAATCAAGTTCAACAACTTATTCAACTTCTTCTTCAAGAACATTGTCCCCTAAACCTGGAAATATTAAAACATTACAGAGTCTCTAGACAAGAAATAACCAAAGGCATCCAATGTCCTGCTTGTGAAAATTATGCCATGCTTCGAGCAATCGCCTATTGGCGTTGTCCCGTTTGTCTGCACCAATCGAAATCTGCTCACATACAGGCTATTAAAGATTATCACTTACTCATCCAACCAACGATTAGCAATCGGCAATGCCGTTCTTTCTTACTGCTCGAATCTCGAGATGTTGCCTACCATTTGCTCTCCTCCATGAATCTTCCTGCAACAGGAGCAGGCAAAGCTACAGTTTATCACCGAACTCTATAACTCCTTCAATTCTTTAGGATAGCTTGTCAAAACCTCTGCTTTCCCATCTTCACCAATGTAAACATCATCCTCAATACGTACGCCTCCCACACCCGGAATATAAACCCCCGGCTCAATGGTAAACAAGAATCCTGGTTGCATCACCATCTCGTTCTGAGAATGGATCGAAGGCGCCTCGTGGACATCCAACCCGAGACCATGACCTACACGGTGAATAAAGTACTGACCTAAACCTTCAGCTTCAATATGAGCCCGAGCGGCTTGATCCAGCCATCCAATCGGCTTTCCAGCCGCAACGGCTTGAATAGCCTTTTCATTTCCTAACCTGACCGCCTCATACATTTTTCGTTGTTCAGCCGTTGCTTCTCCCACCACAAAGGTACGCGTAATATCGGAACAATAGCCGTCAACGAAAACGCCTAAATCAAACAACAAAAATTCCCCTGCTTCGATCCTCTTCATTCCCGGACGACCATGCGGCAGGGCGGACTGGGCTCCAGACAAAACAATGGTAGAAAAAGCAGGACGATCGGCTCCTAACACCTTCATTTGATACTCGAGCTCCGCTGTAATTTCCAACTCCGTTACGCCTGGAGCTACTTTAGAGACGCCATGCTGCAGCACCTTCTCTACCACCTCGATCGCTCGGCGAACGATCAGGATGTCTTCTTTCGACTTAATCAATCGCATCGAGGTGATATACTCTTCTACATCGATAAACCGAACACCAGGATAAACCTCTTGTAGACTCTCTGCTTGGAATAAGCTCAAACCCTTTTTCTCTACCCCAAGCTGGCTAAAGTCCCCATCAACCTTATTTCTTAGAACCTGATACGGATGATCTGTGTCCGATACGGAAATCATCTGATCTACGCCTTGTGCCTTCGCCTCAGCGCTCTCCAAATCTAAACTAGGAACAAATAATTGCACAAGCCCTTTCCTTGCATTCAAAAATAAAGCCATAAATCGCTCATGCGGGTCCGCGTAAAAACCCGTTAGAAAATAAATATTGGTCGGTGAAGTAATCATTGCCGCTTCCAGCTTTTCTTGTTCTAAATAGGCAAGCAATTGCTTAAGTCGTTCATTGTAAATACTCATTGAGATCACCTTTTCTAGTTTTTAACTATTATGATACAACGAAAAGAAGAGGATGTCTTGGCAGACATCCCCTCGTACATCCTTTATATCTTAAACGAACTCTTCAACGAAACAATCCGATTAAATACAAGCTTATCCTTCGTCGTATACTTAGGATCGACATTGAAGTACCCATGGCGGAAGAATTGATACTTATCTTGCGGCTTCGCTTCGGTCATATTCGCTTCCACATAACCTTGTACAATTTCTAAAGAATTGGGATTAATATGATCAAGGAAGGTTTCCCCTTCTTCTTGATCTTCATTCAGGATTAAAGGCTCATACAACCTAAACTCAGCAGCAACAGCATTC
>JBEQAI010000175.1:0-7477 GCA_041640415.1 Ammoniphilus sp.
TCGCGAAATAAAAAATTGCTAAACAAGGGGGGGACATGTTCTTCCGACAGGACAAGGGCATCGCTTAGCACATAGCGAATGTTGCTTTCTTGACCCGGCACAATATAAAACTCATACACAGGAAGGGGGACTAGGCCATTTTCCTGCTGGATCTGCCGGATCCATACTCTCCCCCGTCCCATTTGATAACCCCCTTCTTCCTTTTCGGTCGCCCATATGAGAGAATTCGGCAATACGGAGATCCGCTGAACGTCCAAGGGAAGCAAATAGAAAAGATAAACGCCGCCTGGCGTTAGCAGGATGGCATGGCATAGGAGCTGAGGGTGGGCATTTTCCATGAGCAATAGCTCGGTCAAGGAAGTGGAGTCATCCACTTCCTGTAATCTCATAAAAAAGGATAGCGTAAATTGAATCCTCTCATATTCACTCTGCTCATCCGCGGTCCTTCCTCCCTGAGCTTCGAGCTCTTGCTTTCGTCCCTGCAAGAATGGGATAGTATGGTTCATATAGATTCAGCCTCCGACTAGTTGTTCACCGGTTCTAATTCAATATCCAGATACCCTAAATTTTTGGCCAAGTCCGTAATCAAACTATTCACATTCAACCTTTCCTCATCCATCTGCTTTACCGTTTCCTCTAAACTGGTAATAAAGGCTTCTGCTTGGATCGAATTCCCTTCCAATAGGTCCATTGGAGAAAACACATTCGGAATGCTATATGAAATACAATCATATTGGTTAATCGGCAGATTATCTATCTTTTGAGACTTTAGTTGAATAAATCCTTGATAGATTTCAGCTAAACGGATTTCCACTTGAATCTTTACCCCTTGGCGAATGCGATTGTGCTCAAAGTCAATATTTCGCACCAAGAGCTCTCGCAAATAACGCACCTGCTCGTAGGCGTCATTCAGATAGGATCGAACCTGCATCATCAGTTTCAGGCCGTTCTTGGTATTAATATAATATCGCTCCTTCATTACCGGACTGACGTTCGCATCCTGTACCGGGGCATTGGATCGATATTCCTCTAATTTATGCCTGCTAAAGACATATCCAGCCAAAAGCTTAACCCCGCCATATCTCGGATAATGATCAATAATCGATCTTTCTGATTGGCCCAGAATCGCAGCTGCCGTGCTCACATCCACAGGATCAAAAATAGGGGCTGGTTGACCAGCTAAGATATACCGGCACAAATAACCTAGTGGGGTATGATGCCATTCTTCTGGAACACGATAGTGGGTTTCACCTAATGGCTTCCATAATGCCTCTTGCAATTGATGTACGGCCGTTAAAGATTGGTTATGTATAAGGCCTTGCTGCTTGTAGACTTGAACAATATCTTGGAGGGCTCGTCCCAATTGGGTTTGCTTCAACGACTCCAGGTTCATGGGATGAAGAGATAGGCCATACCATTGGGAGACCTGGGACGCTTGCTGATGATACAGGCTGACGAGAATCTCTTCCGCCTGTTGCGTAAGTTCCTCGAGTGTTAGCTGAGCAAAGCTGGTAACTCTAGATGATGGATTTTCATCTTGTGCCATCTCAAGCTTGCTGGGTGGGACCTCGACAGGGCTGACAACCACAGATTCCACCTCCCTAACCGGCTCTGGAAGGGCTTCTTCCTGGGATGGTTCGTCTACGCAAGGAGTTTCTCCTTCTGGAGTCAGAGCCTCAACTGTCTCTGCAGGCTGCGGCCTAAAAGGTTCTGCTTCCTCTTCCTTGGGAACTTGCTTTTCCTTATGGCTATTTACCGCCTGCTGCCACAATTCCCGAATGGATACCTCTTGATCCTCAGAAGGGGAAAAGCTCTCCTCTTCCTTCGACTTAGGGTCACGGTCTTGCTCTCGAAACTGATTGAGTTTGTTAAAGAAGTTCATAGAGCCCTCCTATTTATTTAGTATATTTCTTATATTAAATTCCGCTGACACCTCTCCTTGCTCTTCTTCTATTGGCAAAGAAGCGGATTCCGATTTCCGAAGGTCCATGCGGATATGCATTCTGCCTACTAAACACGATGGGCAATGAATCTTTTCTGTTTGGACATGCAAAGAGGTTTGGTAAATCCATTCCTGGTCGTAATCCTTGCAATCCCTATTCATGCACTTTTGCGTAACCCACACTCATTTTCTCCCCCTATAGCCTTGGGATTTGCTTGATTACTTTTATTCCACAAAAAACTCCAAAAACCTTCCTCATAAGACAGAATCCTGCAAATTTCGCATCAAAAAAAGCCCGCCATCCTGTTGACAGCGAGCTTTACAATTAGGCTGCATTAAGGGATAAAGGCGGATTGCCACTTGAGCTTATCCGCATATCATATACTACTAGAATTTCTCGAGGGGGAGAGCGATGGGATCCGATCGGGAATGGATGGTGGTCTTGCAATGCCCATGTACCCCATACGAAAATATCATCATTACCCACCGAAAGATGAAGGATGGCTTGGTCGTCATTTGCAGTCTATGCAAAAAACCCTTAGTAATCCTCGGTACGGATGGACATTTGTACCTAGTTGGAGATATTATTGTTTCGGATGCCAAAACAGACAATAGCTCATAGACTATCCTTTTCCCTGGTCAGCTTAATTCAGGGAAAGTTTTTTGGTTACTGATGGACAAGCACTTGTGCGCTAGACCCATATTCTTGCAGCAAACTTGTAATGACATCTGCATGCTCTTTGGCCTGGATTTCTAGCTTAGGTGCCTCTGCTAAATACAGAATATGTCTTTGAGTCAGCTTCTCGCAGATTTCCTGGAATACCACTTGGTTTGTACATTGGATACGACAGAGCATATTTCTATTCCTCCCTACTATCCGTCTTTATCCTATGTATATGTTTCGATCAGGCTAGGGATTACGACATCTATGTTACAATGTACCTTAAGCCAGATATCGCTTACTGAAAGGCAGGCTCTTTATATATGACCCTTGCAGTTACTATACTCAGTGTTCTGATGGCCATTTTTGTTACCACCATGCGCGTCAAGCGGGCAAAACAACCTACCTCCCTCAAACAAATCGTTTTGCCCCCTATTTTTATGAGTACTGGATTTATTATGTTTTTCTATCCCCCTTTGCAAGTGGATTGGTCCTATGCAATCGAATCCTTTTTTCTTGGTGTTGTCTTATCCTTGCCCCTGATTTTTACAACGAAATTTGAAGTCAAAGGACCAGACATCTACATTAAACGGTCTAAATTATTTATTTTCATTTTGCTAGGCTTATTCCTCACCCGTATGACAATGAGGTATTTTATAGAAGAATACGTCTCGTTCTACGAGGCCAGCGGGTTCTTCTACATTATGGCTATAGGAATGATATTCCCTTGGAGAGCCGCGATGCTCTTTCGATATCTGCAAATCGTCCGCGGAATTAAGAACGGTTCGGTGACATAAAAAAAGTCTTACCTCGAAGGTAAGACTTTTTTTATTATTAGTGCGCAGACAGCGCCAGCATGTTTTCCATGTCATCCTGCGCTTCTCCAATAAGCTTTAAGTTAAAAGCCTGCTGCAAGACATTCAGTACGCCTGGCGTAATGAATTCTGGCGGCTTAGGACCAATGCGAATATCCTTAATCCCCAAACTGAACAAACCTAGGAGTATGGCCACTGCTTTTTGCTCAAACCAAGACAAAACAATGCTTACAGGCAAATCATTGACCTCGCAGCCAAAAGCATCCGCTAAAGCCATCGCAATTTTCACTGTCGAACCGGAGTTGTTGCACTGACCTAAATCAATGTAGCGAGGGATGCCTGTATCCCCTACCGTTCCATAGTCCACATCGTTAAAGCGGAACTTTCCACAGGAAGTGGTTAAAATGACGGTATCATTTGGCAAAGAGGTCGCCAACTCACGGTAGTACTCTCCACCTTTTCCAGGTGCGTCGCAGCCTGCAATAACAAAGAATCTTCTGATTTTGCCTGCTTTCACCGCTTCAATAATTTCTGGGGCTAATCCAAGAACCGTCTCATGATGGTACCCTGTTGTTAAGGTTTGATCTGATTCCATATCGGCGTCAGGTAGAGACAGAGCCTTTTCAATTAAAGGACTGAAATCCTCTCCTTGGATTTTCGTTACGTTTTCCAAGCCAGCCACTTCATAAGAGAAGAATCGGTCAGCATACGTTCCTTTAATCGGCATCACGCAGTTCGTCGTAGCCAAAATCGCTCCAGGGAACTGTTCAAATAAACGGCGCTGGTCAAACCAAGCCTTCCCGATATTCCCCTTCAGGTGAGCATATTTCTTCAGCTGCGGGTACCCGTGTGCAGGGAGCATTTCCGAATGAGTATAGATATTGATTCCCTTTCCTTCAGTCTGCTTCAATAATTCTTCTAAAGCGAAAAGATTATGTCCCGTTACCACAATCGCCTTACCTTCTACCTTATTCTGAGATACGGTTACCGGCTGTGGAATCCCTAGACGAGAGGTGTGGGCCCGGTCGAGTAAATCCATGACCTTAACAGCTGCCCGTCCAACCTTCATAGCCATATCGACGTGCTCTTGCATGTTAAAATTTGAATTCGTTAAAGTCAGATATAAAGCTTCATGCGTAGTGGCATCCACCTCAGGATCCGAATAGCCTAACTGGCGAGCATGGGTAGCATATGCTGCAATCCCTTTAAGTGCAAAGATGATGGTATCCTGCAAGCTTGCGATATCTTCATTTTTCCCGCATACCCCTATTACTTTACAACCGCCTGTCGGCGTCTGTTCACATTGATAACAAAACATTTCCCATTCCTCCTTGTTGTGCTTCCTTGAACTCATCTTACCAAGGTGGGAAAAGAATTAACGTGATGGATGTCACACGTCACAGATCTGTCAAAAAAAGACCGGGCTCGGATTGCAATTCTAAAAACTAGACTAGAATCAGAATCACACAACTCCTTGCAAGGGGGGGCTCCACTTATTTGGAATGATTGCTGGTATGGGAGCAAGTGGCTGGGTTGCGTAATCAAATGACATGAATTATCTGGAATCATACCAGGTACGGGAGCAAACGGCATTTCTTTGTGATCATCCACCACTTTTCCGTGAGCAAATCGGAATTTTCGTGAGCATCCGGAACCAAGCAGTAGCCATACAGTCACGGACCAGGCCATGGTGGGTAAGAAAACACTAATTACTTAAAAAATCAGCTTGAAATGGAAGGCTCTAAACCAAAGTTTAGATTGCACTTCTAAAAAACAAACTAAAAACACACAGAACCTCGAAAAAACTCCCGCGCGGTGCTCCACCTAGTTGGAATGATTGCTGGTATGGGAGTAATTTGCTTGGTTTCGTAATCATCCGACCCAAGTAAAAGGAACGCAGTCCTTGACAGGAACAGAGATAGTATGCATGGCTGTATTCGTGGTACCTTACTATCTGACAGTTTAGATGAAGTCCCCTTAAATAAAAAAAGCTGCCCTTCGCCGTAGTAGGTATAAACCAACTAGGATAGGACAACCTCTCATACTATGCATCTAAGTGTGCTAACACTTGTTTTAGTTTCCAAAGCTTTTCCTTCGATTGAGCAAGTACTTTATATTCAGCACTCCACATGAGGGAGTTAACCATATATTCAATCGTCTCAGTGGCCTCAATTAGGGACTTTCGCAACAACTCACTTTCCTGTTGCGATTGAACTTGGAACTCTTCTGCTTTCTCCAACACTTCCGTATTCATTACCTTCCCCTCATTTCATCCCTTAGTGATGTTTTAAATATACATTATAATTAATAAAAATGCAATACCTTTTTATTTTACCCCATAGAAGAAATAAAATCATGGTAATAAGATATTAGTTCAATGGGATTCGGCGTTAGCCAGCTGGGTTAGGGCGCTTTCCTTCTGAAATTGGGTTAGGCCAACCGCCAGTTTCAGTGCATCATACAAGCCCTATGACTCACTCAACCCCCCCAACCGCCAATTTCAGTGCATCACCCAAGCCCTATGACTCACTCAATCCCGCCCCAAGCCAATTTCAGTGCATCATACAAGCCCTATGACTCACTCAATCTCGCCAATCACCAATTTCAGTGCATCATACAAGCCCTATGACTCACTCAATCCCGCCCCAGGCCAATTCCAGTGCATAATACATGCCCTATGACTCACTCAATCCCGCCAATCACCAATTTCAGTGCATCATACACGCCCTATGACTCACTCAAATCCGCCAATCACCAATTTCAGTGCATCATACACGCCCTATGACTCACTCAAACCCGCCAAACCGCCAATTTCAGTGCATCATCCACGCCCTATGACACACTCAACCTCCCCTCCCCTCGCAACAAAAAAGAAGCATCCCCCCGCCCACGCGTGGATGCTTCTTCTCAACATTATCCGAATTGTCGTGTTAAATTTGCCATTTCAATCGCGGAGGCTGCAGATTCCCAGCCTTTATTGCCAGCTTTCGTTCCGGCTCTTTCCACGGCTTGTTCAATGGTGTCCGTGGTGAGTACGCCAAAGATGGTAGGTACGCCGGTTTGTAGGGCAACGGCTGCTACTCCTTTAGCTGCTTCGTTACATACGTAATCAAAATGAGGGGTCGCTCCGCGGATGACTGTTCCTAGGGTAATGACGGCATCATACTTTCCGCTTTCCGCCATCTTTTTTGTAATGACCGGAAGTTCAAATGCTCCAGGCACCCATGCTACTTCAACATCAGCATCTTCTACACCATGACGCTTTAAGGCGTCTAGGGCACCGCTTAACAATCTAGAGGTAATAAACTCATTGAATCGACCCACTACGATTCCAAATCTAAGTCCTGTGCCAATTAATTTTCCTTCATACATTTTCATCATGTTGCTTCCCCTTTTCTTATAAGTTTAATAGATGTCCAAGCTTTGTTTTTTTCGTATTCAAGTAGGCTTCATTGCTTTCATTCGACTCCATCTGGATCGGCACTCTTTCTACCACTTCCAGGTTATAGCCGGATATCCCTGTTATCTTTCGAGGGTTATTGGTCAGAAGTTTGATTTTTCCTACGCCTAGGTCTCTTAAGATCTGAGCACCTATTCCATAATCCCTTAGGTCTGCAGCGAATCCTAGCTTCTCATTGGCTTCAACGGTATCTAGCCCTTGCTCCTGAAGCTTATAGGCTTTGAGCTTATTGACTAACCCAATGCCCCGGCCTTCTTGTCTCATGTAAAGGAGAACTCCTTGACCCTCTTTTTCAATTTGAGTCAGAGCTGCTTCTAGTTGCGGTCCGCAGTCGCAGCGATGGGAGTGAAACACGTCTCCTGTTAAGCATTCGGAATGGACGCGTACAAGAACCGGTTGGTCGGGATTAATGTTACCTTTCACAAAGGCCACATGTTCCTTCTGGTCTACTTCGTTCGTATACGCTATGGCTCTAAAGGTCCCAAAATCCGTTGGCAAGGAGACTTCCACTTCACGGTGTATCAGCTTTTCTTTCTCTGTGCGGTATTTGATTAAGTCTTCGATCGTAATAATCTTTAAATCAAACTTCTCGGCAAACT
>JBEQAI010000176.1:0-7400 GCA_041640415.1 Ammoniphilus sp.
TGCAGCGTAACAAAAGCAAAGTACAAGGCGACACTAAATACCAAGGCACATACATAGACATAATAGCTTTGAAGATTCTTTTTTAGGCTGCGCCAGATCAAGGAATTAATGCTCATAAGGCACCCCGCTTAGTACCCCTTGCGTTTTCATAATATCCTGGAAAAAGGAAGCACGCGCTTCCTCCCCTCTGTAGAGCTGGGTGTAGATTTGTCCGTCCTTGATAAAGATGACTCGATGACCAAAGCTCGCTGCAACGGGATCATGGGTCACCATTACGATGGTGGTGGAACGCCTCTTATTTAGGCGACTCAGGCGATGCAGCAAATCGGAAGCCGACTTCGAATCGAGTGCGCCCGTAGGCTCATCCGCAAAGATCAGACTCGGTTCATGGATAAACGCTCGTGCTGCTGAGGTCCGCTGCTTCTGTCCGCCCGAGATTTCATTCGGATACTTATCCTGAACCTCTTCAATGCCAAGCTCGGCTGCCACCTCAAGGAACTTCTTTTCCGCCTCTGCTCTTGACACCCTGGTAATCGACAGAGGAAGGAGGATGTTTTCCTTTACCGTCAAAGTGTCAAGCAAATGATAGTCCTGAAAAATAAAGCCTAGCTGCTTCTTGCGAAACTCTGCCAACTGCTTTTCCTTCATGCTTGTCATTTCTTTTCCATCTATAAAAATTGTCCCTTGACTCACCTCATCGATGGAGGACAAGACGTTAAGCAGGGTGGTTTTACCGGAGCCTGAGGCGCCCATAATACTCACGAATTCTCCTTTAGGAATGGCAAGATCTATCCCATTTAATACTTCTTGTCTATTCCATTTGTTTCCATAACACTTATAAACTTTCCTTGCCTCTAGCATATACATTTCTCTACCCTCCTGATTTGGATGGCTTCATTATAATACGCATAGGTCGGCGTATTCGTTTGATCTGGCTTACAAATCAGTAGGAGCATGTGACAATCTTGTCACATGCTCATTTCTCCTTGGAAAAGTCAATCGCATCGTCGTGCCCTGCCCCAGCTGTGACTCTACACTGATCCAAATCCCCAGGGATTCACAGGCGCGCCGAGCCAGGTACAGCCCCATCCCCGTGGCTGCCTGGTTCTGATGCTGCAGGGTGGAGGTATAGCCTTTCTCAAAAATACGGGGAAGGTCACGAGCGTCGATTCCACGCCCCCTATCCTCTACTTCTAGTATCGTTTGCCCCTCTTCCATCATGCTCCGCAGGGTAATATCCGTTGCCTCGCTGTATTTCACCGCGTTCGTTAATAGCTGACGGACAATAAAAGACAGCCATTTGGCATCGGATAGGACCTCGGTTACCTCGAGCTCCATCTCAAAGCCGATCCCTTTTTGCATGCACAATACCTGCAGGTTCCGAATCTCTCGGATCAGGAGCGAACGTATATTTACGTTTTCGATATACAAGTCATTTTCTATAAACTCGATTCTCTTCTGGTGAAGCTGCTGATCTAATAGATGATCGACCCTTTGCCATTCATAGGCCAAACTTGCCTTCAGCTTCGGCTCAGGAATTCGCTCGATCATAAGTTGCATAGCCGTCATAGGCGTCTTCACCTCGTGCACCCAGGCTAGCAGCTCCTCCTTTTCCTGCTCTAGCCGCTGGCGGCTCAGTGTCGTCGACGTCTGAAGCTGTCTCGTTTGTCTCTCCATCGCCTCCGCGATAAGCTGTTCAAAGGGACTCACAGGCTTCGTTCGATTCTCCAGTTCTAGACTGTGGTAAAATGTCGTCTCTGTCTTATAGCGTAAGGCGAAGAAAAGGATAAAACCAATAAAAGATAAAAAAACAAGATAGGAAAAAGCCTCGAACGGAAGGGAAGGATCCAAGTACCCCATAACCAAAATAAGCCCTTGCTGAACAAAAAAGAAAAGGATCCAGCTTTTCCGTTCTCTTAAAAAAGCACGGATCATAGGCCTGACCTCTCCTCTTTTGCCCGGTAGCCCTGACCAATCTTCGTTTCAATCGCGTCACCAAGACCTAACTCGTCAAGTTTTTTTCTCAACCGGTTGACATTCACAGTAAGGGTATTATCACTAACGAACCGCTCGTCCTCCCATAAGCAGCGCATCAGCTCCTCCCGGCTTACGATTTGGTCTTTCTGTTCGATTAGTCGCTTCAGGATCAACATTTCGTTTTTTGTCAGTTCAATCCTTTGGCCCTCTTTTGTCACCGTATTTCTCTCCAGCTGAATGGTAGCCCCGCACCACGTTTTCAGTCCAAGCGGTTCCGTGTTGTAATTATATACCCGGCGGAGTATTGCCTGAATCTTGGCAATTAGAACATCAAAATGAAAGGGCTTCTGGATAAAGTCATCGCCCCCCAGCTGCATCGCCATCACCATATCCATCGGATGATCGCGCGACGATAGGAACAGGATGGGAACGGTAGAGTGAGCCCGTATTAATCGACACCAATGAAAGCCGTCATATTTAGGCAATTGAATATCCATCAGAACGAGGTCAGGCTTCACCTGACTGAACTCGTTAAGAACTTGATCAAACTCTTTAATCCCTACCACCGTATAAGACCATTGTGTTAATCGGTCTTGGATCTCGTTAAATAAGGTATCATCATCTTCTACCAGTAACAGCTTAAACACCGGATTTCACCACGCTTTACTACTTAATTCTACCCCCATTTTAGCTTATAACCAAAAATTGTCTACTCCTCCAGAGTAAAATCCACAGTTTGCCGATTCCCTCCAGGAAGACTCCCCACACGAAAAAACCCAGAACACATTACGCTGTCCTGGGCCACCTTCATCTTCCTTATTCAATCCACTGCACGACATCCTGTACATCTCTTCTAGATTTCTGTCTTTTCGGTTCATGGGCACGGTATCCGAATGCCACCATCACGGATACAGCGAGGTGGTCATCCTCCAACAAGTTCTCCTCCTTGAGGATTTGCTGAACTTTTTCCATATTAAACCCTTCGATTGGACAAGAATCAATGCCTAGCATGGCAGCTGTCGTCATCATATTGGCCAAGGCTATGTAGGTTTGTTTTCCAGCCCAATCCAACATGGTTCGCTCACTCTCCAGGAGTTTAAGATCTTTTTCCTGAAATTCTTGGTACCTACCTATGATCTGTTCAAATACTTCGGGTGGAAAACCATGGACGTTGATCATTTGATTTCTGACATATTCCGAATCAAACCTTGTATCTTTAATCGTTCTAGCTAAAATGATGACGAAATGGCTAGCCGTTGGCAATTGCCCTTGTGCTCCCCAGGAAACGCCTTTTAGCTTTTCTCTCAGTTCTCGATTTTGTATCACGAGGAATTTCCAAGGCTCGTAGCCGCAAGAGCTTGGTGAAAGTCGGGCGGCCTCCAAGATGACACGGAAGTCCTCTTCTGGGATAGTTTTCGTTGGATTAAACTCCTTGGTCGCGTGTCTGAATCGAAACGCATCAAGAATTTCTTCCTTACTCATGTTCAGTTTTGGCATCGGTATTCCTCCTCATCAGGGCTTCAACACCCCACCTTTATTTAATTTTTCCTATGATCAGGCTAATTATGGATAGATCGGCCAGACCCTATATTCTACAGGCTGTCAACGACTTCTTTTAAAATCTGATAGGAACGCTTTTGTTTTTCGGGATCGAATATATAGGTTACAGCCATGATTTCATCAACCTCATATTGTTGGTGAAAATTCAGCCATTGTTGCCGTAAAGAATCTTTCCCTCCTAACAACGTCATACTCGACATCGAAGTGGCCATGGCTTTCTCAGACGGAGTCCAGATCTGATCCATATTCTCAACGGGAGGACTTAAAGGAATTTGGGTCCCGCGTACCACATTCAAGAAAAATTGCTGCATGCTAGTGGATTCGATCCTGGCTTCTTCGTCACTTTCTGCTGCAATCACGTTGAGGCAGACCATCATATAGGGAGAGTCTAGATATTCAGAGGCCTTAAATCGGTTTCGGTAGATCGAGATCGCTTCAGCCATATACCTTGGAGCAAAGTGGGATGCAAAAACATAGGGTAAACCTAAGTCTGCGGCCAGATAGGCTGAATCTGTCGAAGAGCCAAGGATATAAATAGGAACCTTCGTTCCAACACCAGGATAAGCTTTTACATACCCTTGCTGCTCTTCTGGACCGAAATAGGTAAGTAAAGCCTTGACATCTTCAGGAAAAGTATACAGAGATTCGTTCTGCGAACGCCTCAGGGCACTCGCCGTCCTTTGGTCTGTCCCCGGAGCCCGCCCCAACCCTAACTCCAGTCGATCAGGATAGATCGTCGCCAGGGTACCGAATTGTTCAGCTACGGCCAAAGGCGAATGATTGGGCAGCATCATACCACCCGACCCTACGCGCAGGTGTGTTGTATGCTCCAAGACATGCTGAATTAAAATTGGAGTTGCTGAGCTTACAAGGGTGGGCGTATTATGATGCTCGGCAATCCAATATCGCGAATAGCCCATCTTCTCCGTCGCTTGCGCCAGTTCCACCATCGCATCAATGGCTTTTTTTGCCCCCTGTCCTTTTCGGATAGGAACAAGATTTAGGAGTGACAGGGGGAATGGTTGATTTGACATGTAGATTCGTCCCTTCTCGAGTGAAGATCTTGATTTGCACACTTTGGTTTGTTCGGTTCGTTCGTCAAATAATAGCCCATTACGCGGAAGCCTTTCCGTCGCAAGAATCGAACGCTGAGGTTTAGCGATAGCTGATCGGGAACAACCACGACAACCTTCTTCTTTCTAATTTGTCCGTAATGCCTTTTTAAATAAGCATAGGGTAACGAAAGAGCCCCTTGAACAAAGGGCTGACCTGCTTGATTGTAATCTCTTAGGTCTATGACCTCGACATCATCAGGTGTTTCTTTCTTTCCATCCATGCATTGCACACCAAATACAGGAACATATCTCGGATAGATCATCATCATGAGACTTGCTAAAAGGAATACAGACATCAACGCTTCCATCCTCCTTCCCTATTTTCATAACCACCATGTCAACAAATTGTTATAATTTTTGTTACAGTTAATAAATAACAAACTTCACCACATCCCCCCCAAAGTCCACCGTGGTGATCATCGCTAATCTGAAACTATTTTTATTACAAATTGTTTGAAAAAAACAAGGCATTGTTTCATGCTCTTACATAGGCAGCTCATACCTTAGGAAGGATACTGTAATTCTAATGTATACAGTTAAGTTAGTCAAGATGCTGTTCCTCATTCGAGAGCTCCAAAAAGAAAATTCTATTTCAACGTGGCCGACCGAAACATAAAAACCACCAGACTTTTACTTGGTCTGGTGGTTTGATGTTCCACAGGATCTTAAAATCGATGGGCAAACACCTGTCGCTCCCAGTCACTCACGTGACGAGAGTATTTATCCCATTCCGTACGTTTAATCTTAATATACTCTTCCCAAATGGAGCGTCCAATCGTTTCGGCCAATACGGAATCTTCCGCTAAGGAATCGATCGCTTGACTCAAATGGCGAGGCACCCATGTAATGCCGCGTTCCTTCAGCTGCGTCTCACTCAGCTTAGTGACGTCAAGATCCGTGGGTTCACCAGGATTCACTCGATTTTGAATCCCGTGAAGACCCGCAGCCACAAGGCAAGCGGCTAAGAGGTAAGGATTGCAGGTTCCATCCGCTCCTCGGAATTCGAAGCGGCGAGTTCTTCTTTTTTCAGGGATGCGGACAAGCACCGAGCGATTTCCAGCTCCATAGCATACGTGTGCGGGAGCCCAAGAGCCGGGTTGCATCCGTTTATAGGAATTAACGCTAGGAGCTCCGATAGCAACCAGCGAACGACCGTGCTGGAGCAGTCCGCCAATAAATTGGTAGGCTTTTTCTGACATATCCAACCCGCGTGGATCCGTAGGGTCCTCAAACAGGTTTTCCCCTGCAGGGTCATACAAGCTGATATGCACATGAAGCCCGCTTCCGGCAAGATGGCTGAAGGGTTTAGGCATGAGGGTTCCGACCATCCCTTTATCTCGGGCGATTTGCTTATACAGATGGGCAAAGGTCACTTGGTCATCGGCAGCCTTGAGCGCCGGGGCATATTTGAGGTTAATTTCGAGTTGACCGGGTCCGTATTCGCTGGAGATCTGTTCGGTTTCCACTCCCATGGCTTCTAGCGAATAGACAAACTCTTGAATAAAGTCTTCCTGGATATCCGCTCCTTCGGTGGAGAAGCAATGGCTTTGATCCGCTGGAACGAGCTCTCCCCCTACTTCTTTTAATAGATAGGCTTCTTGTTCAAAGGCCATGAACATCTTCCCACCCAACAGCGTTTCTACTTCTCCTAGTAGGCGCTTTAAGGCATTTCTTGGACAGCCCGGCCACGGGTCGCCGTTGACGTCCACTAAGTCGCAAAGCATTCGAGCCGTATTTTTTCGGTAAGGAAGAATCGCAAAGGTGGCTGGATCCGGCACGGCAAAGAAATCTCCATCGTTGGCCCCATAGGTGGGGTTGGGAATGTATTCATCAAACATATCAAAGCTCATGATGGCGGTGCTGAAATTAATGCCTTTTTCCATCGCGTCCTTCAGCTGCTTCGGACGAACGGTTCGCCCTCGCGTCACGCCAGCGTAATCCAGAAACTCGATGCGAATAAACTCGATCTTATGTTTCTCTACTAAGGCTAGGACTTCATCTTTCGTTATCATATCATTCACTCCTGTTAGCTAGTAATTTTAGGGCAGTCCAGGTGAAAAGCTTAACCCCAATGGGGATAATCGAGTCGTCAAATTGAAATGCCGGATGGTGAAGATCGACTCGTGGAAGCCCTTCTTTCGTCACCCCTAAACGAAAGTACACACTTGGAACCCGCTCGGCAAAGGCACCAAAGTCATCGGCGCCAAGGGAAGGCTCCTTCAGCACATGGACTCCGCTAGGCCCGAGCAGCTCTATCGCCCCTTTTTCCAATACTCGCGTCACTCGATCATCATTGATCACAGGGGGGTGGCCTTCCGTAAACGTAACTTTTGACTTCCCTCCGTAAGTATTGGCCACTCCTTCAACGAGCTGAGTGAGTTCAGCCTGCAGCTTTTGGCGACTGAAAGGGGAAACCGCCCGTGTGGTACCTTCGAGGACCACGCGATCGGCTACTATATTGCTGGCTGTTCCCCCTTGAATTTTACCTACGTGAATCACGACCGGCTCTACAGGATTATGAGCCTTGGTAACATAGAAAGAAAGGGCTTGCAGCACTTGGCCACTGATGGCTATAGCATCGATGCTTTGATGAGGTCTAGCACTGTGTCCTCCTTTCCCTTCAATCTCTATCACGAAATCGTCACACGAAGCCGTAACGGGTCCTGTCTTCACCCCGATTGTCCCATGAGGTAAATGAGGCCATAAATGAAGGGCAAGCATATGGTCAACCGGGGGTTGCTCAAGCAC
>JBEQAI010000177.1:0-7396 GCA_041640415.1 Ammoniphilus sp.
ACACGGAGTTGCCCCTTTTTCTGTTTATCGGACTAGCTGTATAAGATAAATTTACTTTATAATACCAATAATCCAATCGATTAAGGAGGGCATCTAATGAAAGTATTGTTTGCCAAGTATACCGTTAGTCAAGGGAAAGCCGAGGAGGTTCTTGGTTATTTGCGTGTTATGGCTGAAAAAGTAAAAGAATCGGAACCCGGTTGTCGAGTTTATAGTGTCCATCAATCCGCAGAGGAAGCTGAATCCATCGTGTTATACGAGGTCTATGAGGATGAGGCCGCTCTGGAGGAGCATCGGAACACTCTTCATTTCAAAGAGATCATTGAAGGAAAAGTGATTCCTTTGCTTGAAAAAAGAGAGCGAGAATTCTATAACCTACTTCCTTTTTAAAGGATAGACTAAAATCACGGAACTCTACCTCCCAGAATTCTACTATTGAGGCTAGCCCTGAAGGAAACGGTTAGACGTTTTTATTGCTTCTTTGGGGGAGTTGCAGACGAGGGGATAGGGCATACTGAGAAGATCTGTGAAAAAGGGGAACGATGGAATGAGAACAGTTTTTTTCACTTTTCTGCTCGCCTTCAGCCTAGTAACAACTGGATACAGCCATTCAGTGCAGACTTTGCGCATGAATATCAGGTATGAACCCATGACCCTTGATCCAGCCCTCCAGGAAGACTTTATCTCAGGAAATATTACCAGGGCACTATTTGAAGGCTTGGTCCGCTTAGAACAAGGCAAGCCCGTAAAGGCTGTTGCTTCTGATATCGTTATCTCTGAGGATAAGCTCACCTACACTTTCACTTTGCGGGATTCCCATTGGTCAAACGGAGAGCCGGTAACCGCACATGACTTTGCGTATGCCTGGTTCCGCACGTTGGATCCCCAAACCGGTTCACCGACAGCTCATCAGCTCTATTATATAAAAAATGCAAAACGTTACCTGGAAGGGACTGCGATGCAAAGTGAGGTAGGGATTCATGTTTTAAGTGACAAGACCCTGCAAGTGACGCTTGAGCATCCGACTCCCTATTTCCTTGAGTTGCTCGCAAGGCATTACTATCTCCCCCTAAATCGTCGTTATGTTGAGAGTGATCCCCATTGGGCGGATCAACCGACGTCTATAGTGGGTAATGGCCCTTTTCAGCTCGTGAAGTGGAAGTACCAGGACGAAATCATTCTGAAGAAAAATCCCCACTACTGGGATCAGGAATCCGTTAAATTGGAGCAGATTTTATTGACTCTAGTAGATGAACCTTACACGGAGCTGAATTTATATTTAACCGGGGATTTGGATTGGGCAGGATCGCCATTAGGAAGCTTGCCAATTGACGCTATTCCACACTTGGCGAATGAAGGCAGTCTGATTACACTTCCGAAGGCTAGAACGCAATACATAAGGTTTAATACGGAAAGATATCCCTTTACCAATCAAAAGATACGACAGGCCTTTGCCTATGCTCTTAACAGGCAGGAAATAACCGAGTATGTTACCCAAGCTGGACAGGTTCCCCTTACAGGTTTTGTCCCAATATCCATGGAACTGAAGCCTAACGGGTACTTTAAAGATTTTGATATAGAAGCTGCGAGATCATTATTGGCAGAAGGTTTAAACGAGTTAGGAGTAATGAGATTGCCTAAGGTTGTTTTCCTATTCTATTCATCGGAATTAAATCATAAAGTGGCTCAGGTTTTGCAAGACCAATTAAGGTCAGGACTGGGCGTGGATGTTAGCATAAAAAATGTGGAAGGTAAAGTTTTCTTTGACCGTGTAGAGCGAGGAGACTACGACTTTTGCATCTCTGGCTGGACCGCCGATTATGATGATCCCATGAACTTCTTAGAAAAATTCATGATTAAAGAAAGCACCAATAACAATACCAATTGGTACAATCCCCTGTACACTGGGCTATTAGAACAAGCGAAGATGGAACCGAACGAAGAGAAGCGTGACCAGCTTATGCTGGAAGCCGAAACCATTTTGATGGAGGAAATGCCAATTACCCCCCTTTATAGCGATGTAAGCTATTGGGTCCAAAGCGACCGTATCACCGGCATCGAGGTTGACACGCTTGGATATATCGATTTCAAAAACGGTGCCTTTCACTCCCCGAATATTGTCGAGTGAAATTTAAAACTCGAAACGGATGGTAGAGTTGATGTATAATAATTAAGGAAAATTTGTTGACTTAAGTGAAAGAGAGTGGAATATATGGGCCGTAAGTGGAATAATATCAAGGAAAAAAAAGCATCCAAGGATGCAAATACAGCTCGCATCTATGCCAAGTTTGGTAAAGAAATCTACGTTGCTGCGAAGCAAGGCGAG
Organism: Ammoniphilus sp.; assembly: GCA_041640415.1. Lineage (GTDB taxonomy): Bacteria > Bacillota > Bacilli > Aneurinibacillales > RAOX-1 > YIM-78166. The sequence goes on from JBEQAI010000177.1 coordinate 2,327, forward strand.
CCGAATCCAGAATCCAATCGCGCCTTAAAGGTAGTACTTGAGCGAGCAAAAACTTATAGTGTACCGAAAGCGATCATCGATCGTGCGATTGAAAAGGCAAAAGGAGGAGCAGATGAAAATTATTCTGAACTCCGCTATGAAGGCTTTGGACCGAATGGATCGATGGTCATCATCGATGCTTTGACTAATAACGTAAACCGAACTGCATCCGAAGTTCGTGCGGCTTTTACTAAAAATGGCGGTAACTTAGGTGTCAGTGGTTCTGTAGCCTACATGTTTAACGCGACAGCCGTAATTGGGGTAGAAGGCAAAACCTCCGATGAAGTGCTTGAATTATTATTGGAAGCAGACGTTGAAGTACGTGACATCATGGAGGAAGATGAATCAGTGATTGTTTATGCCGAACCGGAGCAGTTCCATGCGGTACAGGAAGCGTTCAAGTCCGCGGGTATTACAGAGTTTACGGTTGCTGAACTAACCATGTTAGCACAAAACGACGTCACCCTATCCGGGGACACACAAGCTCAATTCGAGAAAATGATCGATACCCTTGAAGACCTAGAAGACGTCCAGCAGGTTTATCATAATGTTGACTTAGGAGAATAAACCTTAATAACGCGATGAAGGAGAGCTTATTTTAAGCTCTTCTTTTTTGTTATTCCTGTCATATCCTTTCAATAGAGACTTTATGGATGCAGGTTCATCCTGTATAATAAATTAAGTCTTTTAGAAATATACAAAAAAAGTAAAGAGATAGGAAAATCACCCATATGTTTAGAGCAACTGCTACCATAAAGGGATTCTTATATTCCTTTCATTCCATTGGCTTATTGATTACTAGCTTTTTGCCCATTTTATTCTTCGAAAAGGGACTAACAGAAACACAGATCGGATTAATCTTATCACTAGGGACCATTGCTGCTCTCATATCCCAACCACTAAGCGGCTATCTTAGTGACATATGGAAAACGAACAAGAGGGTCATATTAATCTTTCTTGCCGGGTTGATTGCCTCCTCTTTTTTTCTGTTCCAAATGCACTCTTATTTTCTCATTCTGTTCTTCTATTTCCTTGTAGTCTTCTTCATGTCACCTATAGGAGCTCTAACCGACAGTTTATCTCAGAAAACAGCTAACAAGCTAAACGTTTCATTTGGCAGTATCCGCTCCTGGGGATCGGTAGGCTTTGCCGTGACCGCACTACTGGCAGGCCAGTGGTTTACAAAGTTTGGAATCGGGCATCTTCAATGGATGATCTTATTTTTTTCTGCATTTGCTGTCCTATTTGGCCTGTTTCTTAAGGATGTGAAGGTGTCTGAGCGAAAAGTATCTAACGGGGACTTCCTTAGTTTATTTACAGATCGAAGATTTGTGGCATTTCTATTCGTCATTGTAGCGGTTACCCTGGCGCATCGTACAAACGACAGCTTTATCAGCTTGCATTTAAAACATCTTGGCGCGGATGAATCGATTGTGGGATGGGCCTGGTTTATCGGTGTCATGACCGAGGTACTGGTCTTGGCTTTCAGTTATAAATGGTTTAAGGGATATCATGAGCTAACCTTTATCGCTCTGGCAGCTTTTCTGTATATCATTCGCTTTTTACTTATTGGCTTAATCCAAGACCCTTACCTCATATTACTTGTCCAACCCTTGCATGGACTTTGTTTTGGCATCTTTTTTCCTGCTGCTCTCCAATACGTTACTAAAATCGTAAAGCCAGAAGTCCAGTCAACGGCACATGTTCTGCTCATTACTGTGTTTTTCGGAGTCTGCGGAATCATAGGAGGCTTGATGGGGGGCCATGTAATGGAAGGCTACGGGGGGGCTGCTCTTTACCTACTCCTCAGTGGATGCTCCTTCGTAGGCTTCATAAGTGTGTTAACCTTTCGCTATACGTTTACCGCTAGAACATAAGAAAACTCCTATCTAATGAACAGATAAAAGAGGTGATCCCTTCAGAATTGAAGCTTACAAGGGATCACCTTTTTTCCATTCCTATCAGCTTAACGCGGCTTCCAAATCACTCCAAATGTCTTCCACATCCTCAATACCAACGGAAAACCTGACCAGACCATCCCATATACCCGCCGTTTCCCGTTCTTCCTTAGGAATAATCGCATGAGTCATCGAAGCGGGATGCTGAATTAAGGTTCCAACATCCCCTAGAGAAACCGCTAAGGTACAGAGCTTTACATTATTCATTAACCGCACACCTGCTTCATAACCCCCATTTACAACAAAGGAAATCATCGCACCCGGGCCTTTCATTTGCTTCTGCATGATATCGTTATCCGTAAAACTGGACAACCCTGGAAAGAATACTTCCTTGATACCTGCATGCTTTTCTAGCCGTTCAGCTAGAATTTTTGCGTTTTCTTGAGATCGGTCCATCCGAATGTGCAGCGTTCGAATCCCCTGGTATAAAAGCCATGCATCCATGGGGGACATGACGGCTCCCATATTTTTCTGCACTTCTTTTCTCATGGGGTCAATAATAGTACGGTTAGCCACAACTAGCCCGCCAATCAAATAGCCATGGCCAGACAAATACTTTGTCGCACTGTGAACCACGATATCGATCCCTAAAAGCAGAGGATTCTGCAGGTAGGGCGACAAGAAGGTATTATCCACCACCGTAAGAATGCCTTTTTGCTTTGCCAGATCTGCAACACTTTTGATATCCACGAGGGATAAGGTAGGGTTGGAAGGTGTTTCAAAATAAATTACCTTTGTACGCGGCGTAATATGGGGTTCAAGCTCTTCGGCTGTTTTAAAAGGAACTAATGTCACTTCAACACCAAACTTTTTTAATGTTTTAGTAATAAAAGCATGTGTTGCTCCATAAAGGGCTGTGTGGGCAATAAGCTGGTCGCCAGCCTGCAGTATCCCCATTAAGCAGCCCGTAATAGCCGCCATCCCAGAGGAAAACGCCAAGCAGCCCTCGCCAAATTCCAATTCGGCAACTTTCTCCTCAAGCTCGCGTACCGTTGGGTTTCCCAGACGTGTATACATAAACCCAGGATCCGTGCCGGCAAAGCGGTCCGCTCCTTCTTGCACATTGTTAAACACAAAAGTGGAAGTCATATAAATGGGTGGAATATGAGAACCATGCCCTGGATCCTTTTTTACTCTCACAATTTTGGAATTATAATTCATTGAATTTGCACCTACTATGGATAATTTTTAACCATTACATCCTTACTAGTTTAGACAGAGTTGCCACATAAAAACCAGTCGATGTCCTCCATTGTATGACAGAGTTTTCAGTGGGGTGCGATCCATGCTTTTTTATTATAATGGATTCACTTCTTGAGCCGAAGACTAATCATGAACTATGATGTCTGCCACAATTCTAAAGAAATGTGATAGAATAAAATTAATATTAAGAAAAGAAGGGGGAAGTCATAATGAACCAGACCGTTGAAGACCAATGGAACCAAGTTTTAAATATTTTAGAAAACCGACTGAGTAAAGCCTGCTATGAAACATGGCTTAAGTCAACCAAAGCACAAAAAAAATCCAATCAGTGGTTCATTATGGCTCCCAACGATTTCTCAAGAGATTGGTTAGAAGCTAGATATCAATTTGACATCAAGGAAGCAATCTATACTCTCACTAATGAGTCACCCATTCTATCCATTATTGTGGACGACCACTCGTCAAAACAGCATGTAGCGAGTCACGCAGTTGAGGACATTCTCTGTTATATTGAATCTCTATCTCCAGAAGAAAAACGACGGTTATTTTCCCTGTTGAAGAGTAAGTTTTATTAGCTGGACAAGATTCCAGGAACCAGGAAGAAAATGAAGGGTGTGTCCGCCTGATGCTTCCCCATTTCCTGTCATTCGCGGTGGCATAAAACTTGCTTATCTTTTGTAAATGCGAAGGATAAGAAAGGGGACATAAAAAATGATTAAACTAGCTGCCGTTATTGGCTCTGGTGTTATGGGGCATGGCATCGCCCAACAGTATGCGCTTGCAGGTTACCCCGTGTATATGTATGACATTCGTGAGGAGCTAGTGGAGAAGGGGATGCAACTCATTAAAAGGAACTTAACCCTATTAGTTGCTGAAGGAGTTATTACGGACGAACAGATGCAGAATGCTTTAGAATGCGTAATGCTTACCACGGACTTGCATGAAGCGGTTAAGGAAGCGGATATCGTTACCGAGGCGATTCCTGAGCTTATTGAACTCAAATGGGAGCTGTACCAGAAGCTAGAACAATACTGCCAACCGAACGCGATTATCGCGTCCAATACCTCAACATTCCCGATTTCTAAGCTGATTGAGAAGTCATCGACAGCCCATCGAATGCTGATTACACACTTTTTTAACCCAGCGCAGCTTGTTCCTCTTGTAGAAATTGTCAAGCATGAAAACGTACCTAATGAGATTATACAGAGGGTACAAACGATTTTAAGACAAATTGGAAAAACGCCTGTCCTATTGAAAAAAGATGTACCCGGCTTTATTGCCAATCGATTGCAAGCTGCCATCGTTCGAGAAGCGTTCTATCTACTCAAAGAAGGCGTCGCAGATGCAAAGGATATTGATGCCGCCGTCACAAATGGGCCGGGCTTTCGCTGGGCATTTTCCGGGCCCATCGAGACTGCCGATTATGGCGGACTCGATACTTGGAAGCGAGTCATGGACAATTTGGCTCCGGAGCTGGACAAGAGCCAGCAAGCCCCTTTACTAATCGATGAACTTGTTCAGCAAGGAAAATTAGGAACCAAGACAGGCGCAGGAATATTTGAATATACCGCGAAACAGGTGGATGAGAAAATCAAACAGCGTGATGAGAACCTTATTCGCTTAGCAAAAATTAAAAAGTGAATACTTATGTAAAAAAAGGGACTTATTCAAAAAAATGGAATGAGTCCCTTTAACTTTATGTCTATTAATCTACTACAATTCTGACTCTTGCCGCTACACCTGCTGGATTTTGTTCACTTCTTGGCCCGCCAAAATTAAAAGCAATAATGACAATATCGTTGATTCTTCTTCTTAGGAAACGACGGATGTTGAAGGTTCTGCCGGGATTAAAAAAAGAAGTTTCAGCTTG
>JBEQAI010000178.1:0-7374 GCA_041640415.1 Ammoniphilus sp.
TACTATTACTGTTAAAAAAAGATATAGATAAGTTATAATAGTATGGATGCCGATAATGAAATATTCTATGGTCTCCCAGGAGGGACCCATATGACGATACCAGCCAAAAATACAAAAAGGGGGTAGAACTAGCATGCATCTAATGATCAATCGTGATATTATGACCGCTGCTATAAATGACGTTAGTAAGGCCGTATCATCTAGAACCACCATTCCCATTCTGACAGGGATCAAGATAAGCAGTCACTCAGAAGGAATTACCTTAACAGCAAGTGATTCGGATATATCGATTGAGTACTCTATACCTATGGAAGAGAATGGGGATCTATACGTCGATATTAAACAGCATGGGAACATTGTATTGCCTGCACGCTATCTCAATGATATTGTGCGGAGGTTGCCAGGAGAATTTGTAGAATTAGAGGTTGGAGACCGATTCCAAACCATCCTTCGTTCAGGAAAGTCAGAATTTAATTTGAATGGACTCGATCCAGATGATTTTCCAAGACTCCCTCAAATCGAAGAGGAAAAGGTGTTTAGCTTAACCAGTGATATGCTAAAGACGATGGTAAAACAAACGGTTTTTGCTGCGGCAACCACGGAACTCCGCCCGATTCTAACCGGAATTATGTGGGCGCTGGAGGGTGACCAGCTTCGTTTTGTAGCTACAGACAGTCATCGTCTTGCTAGCAGGCGTTCTTTTGTCGAGGCAGCAACGGATCTTTCCCTTGAGAATATTGTTACACCAGGGAAGAGTATGCAGGAGTTGAATAAAATATTACCTGACAATGATTCGTTAGTAGACATCGTGGTTACCGACAACCAAATCCTGTTCAAAACCGAAAGAATCTTATTTTATTCGCGTTTATTGAACGGAACTTATCCAGATGTGAATCGAATTATTCCTCAACAAAGCAAAACCGATATAATTTTAAAAACGAAAGAGTTTTTACATGCCATAGAAAGGGCATCCTTATTAGCAAAGGATGGGAAAAATAATGTTGTCAAATTTTCTGTTACTCCAGATTCCAGTGTAGAGCTTTCTTCCATCTCTCCTGAGGTAGGAAAAGTAACAGAGGAACTCCAGGCTTCTTCGATTGAAGGAGAAGAATTGAAAATCTCATTCAATGCCAAGTACATGCTCGATACGCTTCGAGCGATTGATAGCGAGGAAGTAAAAATCCGCTTTACGGGTGCCATGAGTCCTTTTATTATTCATCCGACGGATCATGAGCAAAGTTTATATCTAATCCTTCCCGTAAGAACTTACTAATCGAACGAGGGGTGCTAATAGTTGGATTCACAGATGATTCATATTCGAGACGAGTACATCACGCTTGGTCAGTTTATTAAATTGGTGGGACTCGTGGACACTGGCGGACAAGCCAAGGTATTCCTGGAGGAAGCAGCCATTTTAGTTAATGGGGAGTCAGAAAACCGCCGAGGGAAGAAGCTGTATCCGGATGATCGCATTGAGATTGAGGGAACCCATTCTTTTGTGATTGCTCGTTCTTCCTAATTATCTTAAGGGAGGAACCCTGCTTTGTTTCTCAAGGAGCTTGAAATTAAGCATTACCGGAATTATCAGCAGCAAAAATTAGCTTTTCACCAAAACATTACCCTCTTTCTTGGCCAAAACGCTCAAGGGAAAACCAATTTGATGGAATCGATTTATGTGTTGGCCCTGACCAAGTCCCATCGCTCGAATAAAGATAAAGAGTGGATCAATTGGGACGAAGAGTTTAGTTGGATTAGAGGAACGATCCAACGAAAAAGAGGTCCGATTCAGTTGGAAATTCAGTTGACTGGAAAGGGAAAAAAGGCGAAAATAAATGGGTTAGAGCAAAAAAAGCTTAGCGACTACATTGGGGCGATGAATGTCGTGATGTTTGCACCTGAAGATTTAAATATCGTGAAAGGTTCCCCTCAGCAAAGAAGGAAGTTCTTGGATATGGAGATCGGACAGGTATCCCCGATGTATATTCATTTGCTCACCCAGTATCAAAAAGTTCTTTCCCAACGGAATCAATGCTTAAAGGATGCATTTAAAAACCGAAAATATATAGATTTTTTAGAGGTGCTCAACGAACAATTAGCGGAGCTTGCGGTCAAGATCGTACAACGTAGAACCGAATTCTTAGCTAAGATGGAAGCTTGGGCTAATCAGGTTCATCAAGATATCACGCAGCAAAAAGAAACGTTAAAAATAGACTACATGCCCTCGTTCCAGTTGGGTTCAACCGAATCCTTTGTTCAGCAGCTCAAGCCGTTGCAAGACAAGGAACTTATGCGTGGAACCTCCTTACTGGGTCCCCATCGAGACGACCTTCACTTTTATATTAACGGAACGAGTGTTCAGCAATATGGATCGCAAGGGCAGCAACGAACCACGGCTCTTTCTTTAAAATTAGCTGAAATTCAACTCATCTATGAGGAAATTGGGGAGTATCCAATTCTGTTGCTCGATGACGTCTTGTCCGAGTTGGATTCTTCCAGGCAATCTCACTTATTAGATGCCATCAAAGATAAGGTACAAACATTCGTAACGACGACGGGAGTTGAGGGGCTACACCATCAAACTTTAGAGAACGCGTCGGTTTTTCGAATTCAAGCCGGAAAGGCTATCATGGAGAAATGAGGTGGGACGCATGTTTATTCACTTAGGCGGAGATACAGTGGTTCGATCAACAGATGTGGTTGCAATTATCGATAATCATATGGATTCTTCTAAAATCACAAAGGAATTTCTTGATCAGAAAGGTTCAGAACAGCTGTTGATTCGCATTAGCAAGGAAGAAACAAAGTCTTATGTCATTATGCCTGATCGAGTATATTGTTCTCCAATATCTTCTTTGACGTTGAAGAGAAGAGCCAATTTTGTTAGCAGTTTAGAGAGTAGGTGATTTCATTGACGACTGAAAATCATAATTCATATGATGCGAGTCAGATTCAGGTGCTAGAAGGTCTGGAAGCGGTCCGAAAGCGACCAGGAATGTATATCGGATCCACCAGCAGCAGGGGGCTTCACCATTTGGTTTGGGAAGCGGTGGACAACAGTATCGATGAAGCGTTGGCAGGCTATTGTACAGACGTCATCGTCACCATCCATGAAGATAATAGTATTTCTGTTATTGATAATGGACGCGGTATTCCTACAGGGATTCATGAGAAAACAGGAAAATCAACCGTAGAAACGGTGTTAACGGTCCTTCATGCTGGTGGGAAGTTCGGTGGAGAAGGCTACAAGGTTTCGGGTGGACTTCACGGGGTGGGTATTTCTGTTGTGAACGCCTTGTCCGAGTGGGTCGAGGTGCAAGTCAAGCGAGACGGCCAAATTCATGTCCAGCGTTTTTCTTACGGTGCTCCTGAAGCTGATCTACACGTGGTGGGTACGACGGAGGAAACCGGTACGAAAGTAACCTTTAAGCCTGATCCACAAATTTTTACGGAAACGACGGTGTTTGAATATGACATCTTGCAAAAAAGGCTAAGAGAACTTGCTTTCTTAAACCGCGGCATTCGAATCTCCCTCGTGGATGAGCGCCATGACCGTAAGGATACGTATAAGTATGACGGCGGGATTGTTTCCTTTGTTCAGCACTTGGATAAAAACAAAGAAAGCTTATTGGAAGAGCCTATTTATATTTCGACGGATAAGGATGGTTTATTCGTAGAAGTGGCTCTGCAATATAACGACAGCTTTGTTAGCAACCTTTATTCTTATGCCAACAATATTCATACCCACGAGGGAGGCACTCACGAATCTGGATTTAAGAGTGCCCTCACGCGCGTGATCAATGACTACGCACGGAAACACAATATCTTGAAAGAAAAAGATGATAATCTGACCGGGGATGATGTTCGAGAAGGTCTTACGGCGATTATTAGTGTAAAAATTCCTGATCCTCAATTTGAAGGACAAACCAAAACCAAATTAGGTAACAGTGAAGCCAGAGGGATCACCGAATCCGTGTTTGGTGAACATTTTTCCGATTACTTGAATGAGCATCCAGGTGAAGCTCGAAAAATTTTAGATAAAGCGATGATGGCTTCACGGGCAAGGGAAGCGGCGAAGAAGGCGCGCGAATTGACGAGAAGGAAGAATGCCCTAGAAGTCAGTGCACTCCCAGGGAAGCTAGCGGATTGCTCATCGAAGGATCCAACTATAAGTGAGATCTATGTGGTTGAGGGAGATTCTGCAGGAGGATCTGCCAAGCAAGGCCGTGACCGCCATAATCAAGCGATCTTGCCTTTGCGCGGGAAGGTCATTAATGTGGAGAAGGCTCGCTTGGATAAAATCTTATCTAATAACGAGATTCGTACGATTATCACAGCTCTGGGCACGGGAATCGGAGAAGACTTCGATATCGCTAAAGCTCGTTACCATAAGATTATTATTATGACGGACGCGGATGTGGATGGAGCCCATATTCGCACGCTCCTGTTAACGTTCTTATATCGTTACATGAGGCCGTTGGTGGAGGAGGGTTACATCTTTATTGCCCAACCTCCTTTATATAAGATTTCTCAAGGGAAGAACATCCAATACGCTTATAACGATGAACAATTAAAAGAAGCCTTAAAACACCTAAGTGAAAAACCTGAACCTAATATCCAGCGCTATAAAGGTCTTGGTGAGATGAATCCCGATCAGCTCTGGGAAACCACGATGAATCCGGAAACTCGCACGCTCCTTCGCGTAAGCCTAGAGGATGCGATGGAAGCGGACGAAATCTTTGATACGCTGATGGGGGATCGGGTGGAACCGCGCCGTGACTTTATACAAGAGAATGCACAGTATGCGGTGAATCTGGACATTTAGGATCATAACGGAGGTACATTGGAATGGCTGAAGAGCAACGTTCTAACATAGTAGATAGAAATATCGCGCAGGAAATGCGGGAGTCCTTTTTGGGATATGCCATGAGCGTCATCGTAAGCCGAGCCCTGCCTGATGTCCGGGACGGACTGAAGCCGGTACACCGTCGCATTCTGTTCGCCATGAATGAGATGGGCATGACACCGGATAAACCGTACAAGAAATCAGCGAGAATCGTCGGGGATGTTATTGGTAAATATCATCCTCACGGTGATTCCGCTGTTTATGAAACGATGGTTCGTATGGCACAAAACTTCTCATACCGCTACCCACTTGTCGATGGTCATGGAAACTTCGGATCCATCGATGGAGACTCAGCAGCGGCCATGAGATATACCGAGGCTCGTTTATCGAAGATTGCGACGGAGCTTCTACGCGACATTAACAAAGATACCATTGATTATGGTCCAAACTATGATGGGAATGAGAAAGAGCCAATTGTTCTGCCTGCCCGCTTTCCTAACTTATTGGTCAATGGAGCGGCGGGAATTGCGGTAGGAATGGCTACCAATATTCCCCCTCATAACCTAGGAGAAGTGATCGATGGCGTGCTAATGCTGATTGATCATGAAGAAGTCACGATTCGCGACCTAATGGAAGTGATTAAAGGACCAGATTTCCCTACAGCTGCCCAAATTATGGGACGCGGCGGAATCTATCGTGCCTATGAAACGGGGCGCGGGACGATTACCGTAAGAGCGAAAGCGAACATCGAAGAGGTCAAAGGCAAGTTCCGCATCGTTGTCGATGAGATTCCTTACCAGGTCAACAAAGCTAAGCTTATTGAACGGATTGCAGAGCTCGTGCGCGAAAAGAAAATCGAGGGGATTACAGACCTTCGAGATGAGTCCGACCGTAACGGGATGAGTATTGTTATTGAGTTAAGAAGAGATGTGAATCCTCAAGTTCTGCTCAATAACTTGTATAAGCAAACCGCCTTGCAAACCACCTTTGGGATTAATATGCTTGCTCTAGTGAACGGACAACCGAAAGTATTAAACCTTAAGGAAATGCTGACCCATTATCTCGATCACCAACGAGTCGTCATTCGCCGACGCACCGAGTTCGAGCTGCGCAAAGCCGAAGCAAGAGCCCATATCTTAGAGGGCTTACGGATTGCTTTAGATCATATTGATGAGATTATCAGCTTGATTCGTTCATCCAGAACGACAGACGAAGCCCGCAACGGTTTAATGGAGCGATTCTCTTTAAGCTATGAGCAGTCGCAAGCCATCTTGGATATGCGTTTGCAGCGTTTAACGGGTCTAGAGCGTGATAAAATTGAAGAAGAGTATCAGGAGCTAGTGAAGCGTATCGCTGAATTAAAAGCGATTCTCGCAGATGAGAAGAAGATCCTTGCGATTATTAAAGAAGAGCTTCTTGATGTGAGAGAAAGGTTTGCCGATGCTAGACGTACCGAAATTGCGGAATCAGAAGATCTGATTGAAATTGAAGATTTAATTCCTGAAGATGAGGTATGTATCACGCTCACGCATAATGGTTATATCAAACGTCTTTCCTTATCCACGTATAAGAGTCAGCGAAGAGGGGGAAGGGGAATTCAAGGGGCAGAAGCGAAAGATAATGACTTCGTTCAAAACCTTTATGTGACCCATTCTCATAACTATCTATTGATTTTCACCAACCGTGGGAAGGTTTACCGAATTAAAGCCTATGAAGTGCCTGAGCTGAGCCGTACCGCACGTGGAACCCCGATCATCAACCTGATCCAGATTGAGCAAGGAGAGTTCGTTAAAGCGGTTATCCCGGTAAAGGATTTCACCGAGGATCATTATCTATTCTTTGCTACCCAACAAGGAGTCGTGAAGCGGACCGATCTGAAAGCCTTCGAAAATATTCGAAAAGGCGGCTTGTTCGCCATCAATATCAAAGAGGACGACGAGCTCGTTGGTGTTATGCTCACAGACGGGACGAAAGATCTGATTATGGGTACGAGAAACGGGATGTCCATTCGCTTCAATGAAAATGATGTCCGCGCCATGGGTCGAACGGCAACAGGGGTTCGAGGAATCAGCCTGGATGAGGGTGATCAAGTCATTGACATGGATATGATTGAAGAAGGGGCAGATGTTCTGATTGTGACTTCTAAGGGATATGGTAAACGTACCCCTGAAGAGGAGTACCGTATTCAATCGCGTGGTGGTAAAGGGATTAAAACGCTCAATGTTACAGAGAGAAATGGTCATATTGTCGCGTTGAAGGTCGTAAATGAAGAAAATGACCTGATGATTGTTACGGAAGCAGGTGTAATTATTCGCTTGCAGATCAGTGGAATTTCTACAATGGGAAGAAATACGCAAGGTGTTAAACTGATCCGGATCGAAAATGAGCAAGAAGTGGCCTCCGTTGCTAAGGTGGAGAGCACAGGAGAAAGTGAAGAGCATCTTCCTGACGAAGAGTTAGGAGAAGAGGAAGGGTCTGAATAAGGCCTTTCTTTTTTTTGTTTGGTTATTGTAAAGTAAAAATAACAAAGA
>JBEQAI010000179.1:0-7328 GCA_041640415.1 Ammoniphilus sp.
CGCTTGGCCGTTTTGAGTGAATCATACCGCTCCTATGATGCTTTCTTTTCTTCTCCCGCCGCCACCTCTTGAATGGCAACAACTATACTTTCAGTCGCATGGGTTGTCACCTCAACATTGGATGTAAGCAGTCGCCGGATTTCCTATCTCGTCTTGATTTTTGATTTCAATTAGACCGACAGTCAGATCCCCCGACATGATAGACTGTGCCATTTCTGATAATCGATTTTTTTACAAAAAAATGCCCCATTCCCGAAATAGAAAATGGGGTACACTTCATCACAATTATGCTTCTTCGTTGACAATCACATTTTTCCCTCTCATCTTAAGTAACAGCGGGATGAGCATCCACAGCGCTGCTACAATCAAGAATGCTAAAGAGATAGGCTTTTGCAAGAAAATCATAAAGTCCCCATTAGAGCCAGTAAGGGCTCGACGAAGATTATTTTCGATCATTGGACCCAGAACCAAACCGAGAACGAGCGGAGCCACGGGGAAATCGTTTTTCGTCAAGAAATAACCGGCAACACCACAACCGATAAGAAGCATCAAATCAAACGTGGTAAACTGAACGGCATACACACCGAAGAATGAAATGGCAACTATAATAGGAAGCAAATATTTTGCTGGTGTTTCAATGACTTTGGCAAACACTTTAACTAAAGGCATGTTCAAGATCAGAAGCATGACGTTTCCAATGAACATACTGGCAATCAAGCCCCAAGCCACTTGGGGATGATCAGAAAACAATAAAGGACCGGGTTGAATATTATACATAATCAGGGCCCCCATAAGAATCGCCGTTGTCCCCGATCCCGGAATCCCAAGTGTGAGTAAAGGAATCATCGCTCCACCGGAGGCTGCATTATTAGCCGATTCAGGTGCCGCTACCCCTTCAATTGCTCCTTGGCCGAACTTGCTTGGATTTTTGCTCAGCTTTTTCTCCATAATATAGGAAAAGAATGAAGCCAAGGTTGCTCCTGCACCAGGTAGCAAGCCGATAAAGAACCCTAAGAAAGAACCGCGGGCAATAGGAACCGCACTGTCCTTCATATCCTGTTTAGTCGGTAGGATTGTTCCTACTTTCGCAATCACGGCTCCTTCGCTGTCTTTTTCAAGGATCGTTTTAAATACCTCTCCTAAGGCAAATAAGCCTACAGCAATGGTTAGAAACTCGAGTCCGGAATAAAGAACCGGGGTGTCATAGGTAAATCGGGCAACACCAGATACGTTATCAAGACCGATCGTGGCCAACAGCAAACCAGAGATCGTCATAATGAGAGCTTTCGTCATGGACTTTCCAGCTAATCCACTAACGGCGCAAAGACCTAGAATCATCAAAGAGAAATATTCTGCCGGACCAAAGGACAAAGCTAGATCGGATAAGGGCTCCGCAAGCAAGACCAATCCGATAATGGAAACGATACCAGCAAAGAAAGAACCGATCGCGGCAATGGATAAGGCCTGACCCGCCCGACCTTGCTTGGCCATCTGGTAACCATCCAGTGCAGTTACAACAGAGGAGGACTCCCCTGGTGTATTTAATAAGATCGAAGTCGTGGAGCCACCATACATCGCCCCGTAATACACGCCTGCCAATAAGATAATGGAACTGGTCGCGGCTGAGCCGGGATCCAAGCCTGACGTTAACGTAGATGTTACCGGTATTAAGAGAGCTACCCCACTCATGGGTCCAATCCCCGGAAGAACACCAACGGCGGTCCCAATAAGAACTCCGAAAAAGGCAAAAGCAAGATTATGCCATTGAAGGGCAATGGCAAACCCGTTCCCTAAAAATTGTAATGTTTCCATTTTCCTTCACCTCCTAATTGAACCATACAGGGAATCCCGGTAAGGAACCTTCTAATACTTCTACAAACAAGTAGTAAATTCCGTAGGAAAAGACTCCAGAAATTAAAAGTGTTTTCCACAAGCCCCCTTTTTCCATCGTTTGGAATCCAATGGTCAAGAAGACAAAGGTAGTGATCACATAACCTACTGGCTCAAGTAATAATCCATATAGGATCGCAGAGACAAGAATAATCAAGAATCGTTTATAATCTAAGGACATGCCTTTAACTTTCACAGTAGAGTAAAACCTAGTTTCATAGAACAGACGAAGACTTAATAGAATCAAAATAATGCCTAAACCCATTGGAAACATGTCCGGTCCCACACTGCTTCCGTAAGCACTTGCGGAAATTTTACGGCTCTCTATAATAAAGGCAACTCCGATGAGAAGAAATACCAAACTAGCATAACGATCAAACGTAGCGTTCATCACGACTCACCTCCAAAATATTCGGGGAGAAAGAGCTTCTCCCCCATTTTTTATTTTGCCATGCCTAATGCGGTCAATAGCTCTTTAACTAACTGATCTTGCTCGTCTAAGAAAACGGTGAAATCTTGGCTGTTTTTGTATTCACTTTGCCATCCGTTAGCTTCCAATTCTTTTTTCCATTCTTCCTTTTCAGACAAGGCCTTTAAGCTTTCTTCCCAGAACTTCAAGGCTTCTTCTGGCATATCCTTCGAACCAAACACCCCGCGCCAGATCGTAAATTCAGCATCCACGCCCGCTTCCTTGAACGTCGGGATATCCTTCAACTCTCCTCCCAAGCGTTCGGTAGAGCTTACCGCAAGCACGCGAACTTTTCCAGCCTTCAAATACTCACCTACAGCGGAAGCATCTGTCGCGATAAAGTCTGCATTTCCGCCAAGCAGCGCTGCGATCGCTTCACCGCCTCCATCATAAGAAACATACTTTACGGATTTAGGATCAATTCCATATTTAAAAGCAGGGAGAACCGCGACAAGGTGATCCATCGATCCTGGGGCAGAACCTCCAGCTATTGTTACTTTTGTCGGGTCTGCTTTAATTGCATCAAGAGCAGATTTCAAGTCCTGGAAAGGAGAATCCGCTTTCACTACAATTGCACCATAATCACGCGTTAATTGGGCAAGTGGTGTGGTATCTCTAAATCCAAAAGGGCTGTTGCCTTCTTTCTTATTGTTGTTGATCAAAATAGGCGGAGAGCTGACAAATAATTTATAAGGGTTCTTTTTATCTTGATTAACATACTCTGCTAGGAAAACAGCTCCACCGCCGCCTGGCTTGTTTTCAACGGTCATCGTTTTTTCAACGAGCTTGGTCTCCGCTAATATCTTTGTCAAGGAACGTGCGGTCTTATCCCATCCCCCACCTGCACCTGACGGAGCAACAACCGTTATTGGTTTTTCAGGGTAGTTGGAAGCCTTTTCATTTTTTGTAGAATTTGTATCGTTTGTAGCTTGTGTAGGCGCTGATTGATTACTTCCACCGCCACAGGCCGTCAAGCTGATGGCGAGAACACTAGAAAGCAAGAGTGTAGCTAACCTTTTCATTTCGTTTATTCCCCCTTGATTGGTTTTCTTTGTTGTCTATAAATTATCAGAACGTTAATTATTTTAAAAGTTTTAGACCATAAGCCGGATAAAGTTTATAGAGTTCTTTTTGTTCATAAAATTTACGGCGGGACAATCCGTGAACTTAATGAATTTAATAAAGCTTATGTTCTCAATGTTGCTGTAACGTTCCATCCCATGGTAGATTAGAAAAGAGATTTCGGATGTCGAAACTGTCTCAAACTACAACTACAATGTCTCCCTTGTGACCTATGGCTAACGCCATAGGTCCTTTTTTTGGAAAGCATAAAGACCACTCAAATAGAGGAGTGGCCTTCAAAAAAACACATTTATTTCCCTTTCAACCTGCGATAAATCCTTTCCGGTCTGCCTACGACTCCGTAGGAAAGGTCCGACAGAACTTCTCCTTTTGAAACCAGATACTCAAGGTACCGCCTAGCGGTCGACCGGCTGGCCCCAATACTCTGGCTTACTTCCTCCGCTGTAAGGCCTCCTTCCTGTTGGTCAATGACCGATGTTACTTTCTCTAAAGTTAGATGGTCTATTCCCTTCGGATAGTAGGATTCCTTTTTTTCCGGTGCTCGTGGACTTTGAAGCAGCCGATCAATCTCATCCTGACTGATATTCTCCTTGGATTTTCCCAATTGGGTCAGCTTCTCGCGATACTGCTTATAACGCAGCATCGTCTCTTGAAAACGATCAAAGATAAGAGGCTTGACCAAGTAGTCGAAAGCTCCCTTCCTGATCGCCTCACGTACGGCCGTGACTTCCTTAGCCGCCGTGATCATGATGACATCCGTTGCAGCATAATCTTTCTGAATCCAATCCATAAAGTCCAAGCCGCTCATATCCGGAAAATAGACATCCAGTAAAACAAGATCAGGAATCAGGATGTCCATCAGTTCTTTTGCCTGTGGCCCATTTGTTGCAATGCCAGTGACCTCAAATCCTGGCACTTTTTCAATGAATCTTCGATTGATCTCCGCTATTCGTGGATCGTCTTCAATAATCAGTACTTGTATCTTCATGCTGGCCCCCTCTTTTATTTTTAGGGATTAATACGGTAAAGATACTTCCTCCCTCTACGTTTCGCGCATAGCTAATGAATCCATTCCACTTGTTTACTGCTTGCTGTACCAAAGCCAACCCAACACCGCGATTTTTCTTGGACTTGGTCGAATATCCGAGCTCAAAGATCTTATCTAGGTCCTCATCAGGAATTCCTTTGCCTGAATCCTCAACCTCCATAATCAAATCTGTACCAAGATCGGTCAGGAATACCTTTACTTTTTTTACCTCTTGAGCCGATACTTCCTCCATCGCATTGCCGATCAGGTTCCCAAGAATGGTAGCCAGGTCCATTCGATCAATCTCAGGCGGGATATCGCTAAAGCTGCTTTCTTCATCAATCTCCATTTCGACCTGCAACTCTTGGGCACGATTAAATTTACCAATCAATAAGCCTCCCAAGATCGGATCAGGTATTTCCTTCATGATAAACCGTACCAGGTTTTGATGTACATCAACTTCCTTAGTGATCACTTCAATAGCTTCTTGATAGGATTCCAGCTGAATGAGCCCATAAATCATATATAGCTTATTGGAATACTCATGCGTTTGTGCTCTCAAGGCCTCTGCATATTGCTTGACTTGGGCCAGTTCTTTAGCCAGGGAATACAATTCCGATTTACTGCGAAAGCTGGAAACCACCCCTACCAGTTCCTGCTGTTGATTGATGATGGGGAGGTGATTCGCTATAACAACTTGATCCCCAATGATCAACTCTTGGTCATACTCCGCCTTGCCTTCATCTAGATGATGGGCGAGTGGCGAACCAGAGAAAACTTCTCCGATCGGTTTGCCAATCACCTTCTTCTCATCGTCCACGCCGATCAACTTTAAGGCGTTCGAATTAACCGTAGAAACTTTCCCACCCGCATCGATGGCGACGATGCCTTCCCTAATAGATTGAATAATGGCTCTTTTCTCCTGGTACAGCTGAGTAATTTCACGCGGCTCAAGCCCCAGAATCGACTGTTTAACATTCCGTGAAATGAGAAGAGCCCCTAGACTGCCAACCAGCAGCGCCAGTAAACCAAAAAAGAGTACATGCCTTCGATATTTTGTCTCTGCCCGTTCAATATCTTCCATTAAAAAACCAACCGATACAAGGCCAATCACCTCTCCTACATCATTAAAGATGGGAGCTTTTCCCCGCAAGGAAGGACCCAGTGAGCCTATGGCTTCAGTAACGGTTGGTTGCCCGGCTAATACCAGTCGGTTGTCCCCGCCCACCATTTCCTTCCCGATTTGCTCTGGATTGGGATGAGAATACCGAATCCCTTCATGGTTGCCAATGACGACAAACTCGGCTTCAATATTTCTTTGAATATCGGTGGCGACCGGCTGAATCACATGCCATGGCTCTGGGGTGGAAAGAGCCTCCCGGATAGAGGGCATCCTGGAAATGGTGGTGGCTACATCCAGGGCTCTTGCCCCATTTGCTGCTTCAAGGATTGATTCATCAGATACCCGCTGGATATGCCCGTTACAGCAATGACAAGAATGACCAATGAACAAATCAGCAGAATAAGCTTTGTCTGTAACCTCATGCTTCTCTCCTTTCAAGAAAACAAAAGAACCACCCCTACAGATGGGGTGGGCTGTTACTCGATTTAAATTATGCCAATGAAAATAGCAACCACTAATAATACAAGACTGAATCCCCATACCCATAGGAAAGAATAACGAATATGGCGTCCCATCTCAAGTCCTGCTAGCCCAAGAGCCAGCCATAAAGCAGGAGCGAACGGGCTAATAAACGTACCGATGATATTTCCGATGATCATGGCATAAGCCGCTGAGAAGGAATCCACCCCATAACTCGTAACAATTTGTTCTACTACGGGCAATAAGGCAAAGTAATAAGCATCCGTATTTAAGATGAGCTCAAAAGGTACACCGAATACCCCAATCACAATGTGCAAATAAGGTACAATCACGGCCGGTAAAACCTCAACGAGGTCTGTAGCTAATGCCTTCAACATGCCTGTCCCATTTAGTATACCCAGGAAAGACCCGGCAGCGAGGATAATCGAAGCCATTAATAGAGCGTTTGGTGCGTGTGCCTTGATTCGTTCCATCTGCAATTTAACGTTAGGATAGTTAATCGGTAATGCAATACTTAGTGCAATCATAAACAAGAATCCAGCTGGGATAATCCCCCATACCAACATCCCAATTAATGTCAGCGTTATCAATAAGTTTACCCAGAGTAGCTTGGGTCTAGCCAAACCATTTTGTTTTGTATCCAACTGTGGAGTGCTCTTCACGGTTTCAAGGGTTGCAGCTGCTTCTAAGGATACTGCATTCAACTCAGTTGATTGTGCGATGCGGCGCTTTTCCCTAAGTCCAAGAATGACGGCCATCCCTACCAATAAAACAAGTCCAATCACTTGCAAAGGAATAAGCGGTCTCCATAGCTCTGTTGGATCCACACCCAATACAGAAGCGGTACGGCCTAACGGTCCTGCCCATGGAACCATGTTCATGATACTTGCACTTGTACCCACGAGTAAAAGAAGTAAATAAGGACTCATGTTAAGACGTTTATACAAAGGTAGCAAAGCGGGTATGGTGATAAGGAAAGTTGAAGCCCCGGATCCATCTAGGTGCGCAATCGCTGCGATGATAACGGTTCCAGCAGCAACAGCAATAACATTTCCTCGTGAAACGGCTATCATTTTGTTGATGATGGGATCAAATAATCCAGCGTCTTGCATGATGCCAAAAAACAAAATGGCAAAAATAAACATAATGACAACGTTAATGACTTTACTTATTCCTTCATTAAAAAATTCTCCAATTTCCGTGATGCCAAACCCTGCAAGTATTGCTCCTCCAATCGGAACTAGAACGAGTGCGAT
>JBEQAI010000180.1:0-7299 GCA_041640415.1 Ammoniphilus sp.
CCAAAACCCATGCATCCTTCCTTGCCATGCTTTATATTTAAACCAACAAATTAATCCATTCTTGAAAGGAGTAGATGAAGATGATGTCTGTAACCCTTCATAAGTCCATCCCATATCACCTGTTAGAGGAGATCGCTTCTCAATGCTCCCGCTTTGAATCGGAAGTCCTGATCGTGAAGGATGATTATATAGTGAACGGAAGAAATCTCATGGGATTGGTTACCTTATCCTTACACCCTGAGGATCAACTAAAACTATCTATTGAAGGTTCTGATGCGGAAATCATCGAGCATATCCTGATGAAATTATTAAATTAAAAAAACTTCTACGAAGTATTTTCATGGTAGCCAGACCGCCTCTAGAGGAAGTTTTTCCCTCGGAGGACATCAATTGCTTCTGAACAGAATGATAATCGACGTAGCTCAGAAGCAAAGAAGGTTGTTATTCCGATAAGAAATTAGGTTACTTTAACCATGTAAAGTAACAAATAATTTCCTATGCGGTAACTTGAGCAACAAGGAGGAATATTCCTCCTTGTTGTCCTATACTCTAGTATTTTGGTTATTTTTCTCGATTCTTGTAACTAATTATCTAATTATTCTGATTGATTATAGCTTGTTCTTATCGTAACATGGAGTTAACAAGATAATCCGCGGAATAAAAGGAGGTCGATTAGGATGGAAAAGCTAAAACTGGATGATGAAAGGTACTCATTAATTGACTCACTTTTAGATTCTTATAATGAAAACATAAAGCTCCATCAGCAGTACGGTAAGCTCTGTTATAAAGAACGAGCTGAAAACTTCCTGGAAATTCTGAAGGAACATTTTAAATCAAAATAAGAATCAAGGAAAGACTAGCTCCTTTTTCCGAGAGCTAGTCTTTCCTTGGTTTTTAGAGCTTCTCTATTATGCTTTTTGTGTCCATGATCGTTGCGAATTCCTCATGAAGGTTCACAAGCGTCATCTGATGGATATCGGCCGCTTGATATTTCCGGCCATCCGGCCCCACCCGATCAAATGTAGCTGTTGCATCCGATACTAGATAGGTGTTAAAGCCAAGATTACCAGCCATGCGCGTAGTGGTCTCTACACAGTGATTGGTCGTTAATCCCACGACCACCACGGTGTCACATCCCCTTTCTCGAAGGAACTCTTCAAGGCGAGTGCCGATAAAGCTGCTATTAACACTTTTCGTCAGAATCGGCTCACCCTCTAATGGCTTCGCTTGATCTTTGATCTCACAGCTCTCTCTTTCAAAATAAAATAACGAGGAGGGATTCAGCTTCGAAACGTGCTGAATATGATATACAGGACGTTCCGTCTCCCTCCACTTCTTCAACAGTTGCTTAATATTCGTCTCCGCTTGAGGGTTGTTTCGTTGCCCCCAAGACGGATCGTCAAACGCCTTTTGTACATCAACGATGATGAGAGCAGCCATTTTTGAGAGAACCATCATTTAAAACCTCCACTAAGTGTGATTGCACTTATCATATCAGGTCGATTTCCATCTGAAAAATAGATGTTTTGGATGATTAGCATCGGTTTTTTTGATGGTTCCAAAGAATCGCCGGCATTGCCATCACGACAGTCGTCGTTGCCAGAGTCAACTGACCTAGATAATGGGATTCACCTTTTTCCTCCTCCCCCTTCCTTCAGCGAGCGCTCAACAGGGTACTCCCAGCGGAAGTGCAATGGCTGCTTGGAACACCATAAATATCTCACCTTGTCTTTTTTATTTAATAAAGTATGGCTAACAAGTGGCGC
This sequence comes from Ammoniphilus sp., assembly GCA_041640415.1. Lineage (GTDB taxonomy): Bacteria > Bacillota > Bacilli > Aneurinibacillales > RAOX-1 > YIM-78166. Next base: position 1,767 of record JBEQAI010000180.1, read on the forward strand.
TTGGCACAGTGGACAACTCTCTAGCTTTTTCATTTTACTCGGCTATTTCCAGTGACAATTTGATTCTGTTTGATTAGTAGATTAGTCACGGGGTGAATTTCTCCCTCCCAATTCCAAAGACACGGTCCAACTTATCATCAATTTTACGACATCTATAGCTTTGCGACTATCATTTTGTAACATTATCTCTCAACCATATTCCGTTTTCTTCGTTTGACGCTTTTTTGGTTTCCTGCTACCATAACAGGAAGTAAACGCGAAGGAAGGTGGTTGTAATGAAATTTTATCTAAGAGATGCAGCCTTTCATAAATTGAAGGATCAAATAGGAAACTCTGGTCTTGCGGTTCGACTAACAGCGATTTTCACTAATGGCTGAGGCGGAGGGCTTCGGCTAACCTTGGCTCTGGATGAGCTCAACAAAAAAGAAGTGGCTGCTGAAGAAGTAGGTGTTGTCATCATGATTGACGAACCTTCGCGATTAGTACTCGGAGAACAGGTGACGATGGATTACGGATCCTACGGGTATAAACTTACGACACCGAATGAAATCCTATCTTATAATTTGCAAATGGAAACGGGTAGGTAACAGGCAAAAGAAAAGAAAAGAAGAATCGAAAGAGTCCGATTCTTCTTTTTTGACTTATGCAAAGCCCTTGGCTTTAAGCTCATAATATTCCTTCTCGCGTTCTTTCGCTACCTGCAACTTTTTTTCAAAATCTGCTGCATACTCCGCATAAACTACTCCACGTGCCCGAAAAAGAGAAGCTTCTAACATGGGGGTCGTCTTTTCTTTCCTGAATCCGATGTGAATCGCCTCCTTCTTTTGTCCCCTTTATTTTCCCATGCTAGAGCACTTTTGAGCAAACTGCCTGAGGCACGATTAACAAGGATGATAAAGGTAATAGAGAGCAGAGAGCTGCTCAACTCCTAGAGACAAACAATTCCCAACAGATACTCCCAGATAAGTAAAAATACTCATCATTCTCCAAGGTCCGCTGATCCATCATCCTTTAGTAAAGAGGGTGTTCCACCAGCTAATCCTGTTCCTGCCATCGCCTGACTACTGCTAGTTGCCGGTCTGCCTACTCGAAATAAAGCGTAAATTCCAACGAGCACAAGTAAAATCCCGATCGCCCCCAGGAAAATCATGTCTGTAATCGCCTCCTTTGTTGTACATATGATTAAAAAGCTGCCCCTATTCATCAAGGGACAGCTTTTCCTTTTATTCCTTATGCTTTTTTAAAACTTGTTCAATAGCTTCTTCTATGGCTTCCTCGAGGATCTCCCCATTTTGTGCCGTTACGTATAAAGCCAGTAATCCATAAGCCTCTTGTAAAGAAATCGAATAGAACTCATCCTCATCATAGTTAATCATGATGTAAGACTGGTTGTCCTCTGCATCCATCGTATCGAGTAAACGGTAGCCTTCAAAATCAAAAAGTCGTCTGGACCCGCCTTCGGCCAATTTCTCATACTGCCTGTCCGTTAGCTTCATAAGTCTTCACCTACTTTGTTTATTTCTGTAGCTTTTCAAGTTCTTTGTGAATTCTATCTGCAGTTTGGTCAAATTCCTCCCCAAAATGATCGTTAATCTGAACAAAGACTGGTTGACCTGTTTGATCTAACAATCCGTATCCGCGATGGGCCACGTCCACATTTTTCATATTCATGTGACCAATTAATTCGAACTGGGGATCAGATAAGAATGTAATTTCAAGATTGTCTGTTCTAGGGTATTCCTTCTTAATTGCATCTGACAGAAGCTTAAGCTCTCCCGGCTCATCCACACTGATAGCATAGATATCCGCATTGAAATCAGCTAAGTGATCTAAATGGTGATGCAACTCCACGAGCTGCTGTTGGCAGGTTCCTCAGGTATAGGTCGTAAAGAAAAATAATAGAACAGGCTTATCACCTGGAATCGTCACTTCCTGATTCTCGTGCGTTTTTAGCTGGAAGACCTTCTTCGGTTCATCCGTTGCATTTGAATTTCCACACGCGGTTAGTACTACTAAGGTTAATAATAAGAGCATCTTTCCCACCGATCTTAGCAAGCCTTCCCTCTCCTTTTTTAGGATATTGTCCTATCATACACAAAATAAAACCCATCTGCTAGTCGACGGGTTGAATTGATGTGCTAAAAGTTAAGCTTAGGATCGGAGAAACGTTCTTCCTTAAACGGATCAGCTGTCATCGAGTACCCTCTTTCTTCCCAATAGCCCGCTTCATCCTCTAGTAAAAACTCAATGCCTGATACCCATTTGGTGCCTTTCCACAGGTAAAAGTTAGCAGGAGGAATGAATCTTAAGGGATAGCCATGCTTCGGCGACAAATCCTGCCAATCATGATTGGCGTCTCTCCATCGGTATACGAACAACGCATCATCTCCCCCCAAAGGAGCCAGCGGCAGGTTCGCTGAATAGCCGAAACGATGCCCTTCCAGGTAACCGTAGATCTTAACAAACTTTACTCCTGGCTTTAACTCAACCAACTTCAAGAATTCTCTAAAAGGGATTCCCTCGAAGCTCGTACCGAATTTTGACCAGGTCGTTACGCAGTGCATGTCAATGGTTGATGACGTCTTCGGAAGAGCCATAACCTCAGCAAATTTTAAAACCCGTTCTTCTTCCACTTGTCCAAAAAGCCGAAAGCTCCACTGGTCCTCCTCAAATCGATACACATCTCCCTCATGGAGAATAGGCCACGAGTCCGTCTCAAACTGCCCTGGCGGTAGCTGCTTGCTCATTCAAATTTCCTCCTCATTCTAGTTGCTATCCCCCCAATATACCCGCTGTCTCCTGGAGATGCAAGAACAGGAAAGATAACAAACTTTTTTCTGGGACACAAAAAGTCCACAGTTGCTTTTTGTGTCCCTTTGTAATAAAATAATTATAAATTCAGATCTTTTAGAAGAGGAGAGGATTCACACATGTATTACGATGAAGATTGCTATTATGAGATCGAATACTTGGATGAAGAAGACTACGAAGAGGCACGTCGTGAAGACTCCGCAAACCTCCATCGCCGCACGATATCCCTCATGGAAGAACGCTATCAATGTACTTTCCCTTCCTTTATCCTCTCAGCCCAAACCGACAAGGAGCGAGAAGACCTCCTGAGCTGGTGTTTGTCTATCCGCTATTTGGCTAGACATGAAAATAAAATATATGTGTAGTAAAACCCCCCACGAAGGAGTTTCGTGGGGGTATTTTTGGCTTCTAACCCGGCAAGACCTATTGTTATCGCTCGAATGGCGCCCTCTAAGATCTAGAGCATTAAAACAACCCCTTAATCTTCCCATCCCTATCCACATCCATGTGAAGTGCAGCAGGCTCTTTGGGCAATCCCGGCATGGTCATGATGGAGCCAGTAAGTGCCACTAAAAACCCTGCTCCCAAGGAAGGCTTAAATTCGCGCACAGTGATATAAAATCCTGCGGGTCTGCCCCCTTTTTGCGGATCATCCGATAAAGAGTACTGCGTTTTCGATACACAAACGGGTAAGTCACTCCAGCCTCTTTGCCTAAACTCTTGTATCTGCTTTTGGGCTTTTTCACTAAAAACTACACCTTCCGCGCTATAAACCTCTTTGGCTATTACCTCCATCTTGGCCTCCACTGAATCTTCCGTTCCATACAGGAAGCGGAAACCCTCAGCAGATTCTTCTTTCGCCAATTGAACCACCTTCGCTGCTAAATCCTTTCCCCCGGCCCCTCCATGTTCCCAGACCTGCGTTTGACTCACAAGAATGTCTCGTTGCTGGCATAACGTGATAAAATGTTGAACCTCTAGCTTTGTATCTGTTGGAAATTGGTTCAAGGCCACGACAAAAGGTAATCCAAAGCGCCTAATCGTTTCCGCATGCTTCACTAAATTCTCAAAGCCGCCCTCCAAAGCAGCCAAATCTTCTTGGCCCAATTGATTCTTAGCCGCCCCGCCATGCAGCTTAAGCGCACGGATCGTCGCCACGATAACAACGACAGATGGTTTTAAGTTCCCTTTTCTAGCTTTGATATGTAAAAATTTCTCCGCACCCAGATCCGCCCCAAATCCTGCTTCTGTAACAACATACTCCCCAAGCTTCAACGCCATTTTCGTTGCGAGCAAGCTGTTGCACCCATGCGCGATATTTGCGAACGGCCCTCCATGGATCAGGGCTGGCGTATTTTCGAGTGTTTGCACGAGATTGGGCTTAATGGCATCCTTAAGAAGGACAGTGAGTGCCCCCTCTGCTTTAAGGTCCCGAACAAACACTGGTGTCTGTTCGTAGGTATATCCAATGAGCATGCGGGACAATGCCTGCTTCAGCTCCTCAACGCTTTCCACTAGGCATAAGATAGCCATAATCTCTGAGGCTACGGTAATATCAAAGCCATCCTCCCTTGGTACGCCGTTTGCTTTCCCTCCCAAACCGATGATGATATCGCGTAAAACCCGATCGTTGACATCAAGAACACGCTTCCATACCACGCGACGCGGATCCATTCCCAGAATATTGCCTTGCTGAATATGATTATCAATGAGCGCAGCCAATAGGTTATGCGCACTTGAGATGGCATGAAAATCGCCTGTAAAATGAAGATTGATATCTTCCATAGGGACGACTTGAGCATACCCCCCTCCAGCCGCTCCTCCCTTAATCCCAAAAACAGGTCCCAAGGACGGCTCCCGCAAGGCGATCACGGATTTTTTTCCTATCTGCTGAAGAGCGTCACCTAAACCGACTGTCACCGTCGTCTTTCCTTCACCGGCACTGGTTGGATTAATCGAAGTTACGAGAACCAGGTGGCCATCCATTTGATCCCTGGTTCTACCTAATAAACCCAAATCTAGCTTGGCTTTATAACGTCCAATCGGCTCCCACTCCTCTTCATTTAGCCCGATCTTCTGCGCAATTGCAGCAATTTTATTCATTTTCGCATTGGATGCAATCTCTATATCGGATGGAGTCATCTTCATGCTGCTCATCATCTAGCCTCCTGCTTCTTCTTATCAGAAAGAGTATACCCTAATTTGGAAAGAAGAAATAGCCGATCTCACTTTTAGATAAGACCGGCTACCTTCTATTAGGCTAATCTTTCTTTCACACTGTTTACAACCGTTTCCCAGATCGCTGGCTCGGACGTAATCTTCTCTCTAAATTGGCGATACATAGCTTGTTGCTTATCGGCGAAATCAGGAGCATCCCCAGCTGGAAGGCCTGCGCGCAATTCCGTCACCATGGCTTGAACCTCAGCTGATCTCGGCCCCCACACTCTCGCTTCCTCTCCGTCCTGGTTGATGAAAATAAACATCGGGATCGAGCGGGCTGTTCCATTGGTAAGATATTGATCCATCAGCTCTAGATTCTCATCACGGATAAGATAACGCAATTCGAGCTGAGCTACCTCTGCCATCCGCTGCAGGACCGGAACGCAGAGCGCTGCATCTCCGCACCAGTCAGCTGTAAGGACGATTCCACGCCAATTGCGCTGACGCAGCTCCTGTAAAAATACCATATCTTCTTTCTGAAGCTCCAGGCCCTGATAAACCC
>JBEQAI010000181.1:0-7271 GCA_041640415.1 Ammoniphilus sp.
CATTTTCGATACAACGAGAAGCGTAAGTGGCGAGCTTGATTTTCTTCTCCGGATCGAAGGTATTAACGGCCTTGATTAATCCAATGGTACCTATACTCACTAGATCTTCAATATTGATTCCGGTATTCTCAAATTTTCTCGCAATATAAACTACCAGACGAAGATTTCTTTCAATAAGCATCGCTTTTACGGCGGCTTCCCCTTTTGGCAGTTTGCCAAGGAGGTACTCTTCTTCCTCCCTGCTTAATGGAGGTGGTAGAGCTTCGCTGCCGCCAATGTAGTAAATTTCTTCTGCCTTAACCCCTATTAATAGTAATAATCGATACCACATCAGTTGAGCCATGAGTCTAAATCGGTTAATCATAGATTCCTCCTTACTCCTCGTAAAATTTACATTGCCTGCTTTGGCAGATTGGCATCATGATCTGTTCCCTGAGTACGAATAGACTCATCCGTCATTTGGGGATGCACAATAGCTTGATAGCTTCCATCCGAAGATAGAGCTTGGGGGTTCAAACCGATTAATGCCTTTTTCGTTTCGTAAGTCGTCCCATCTAGCGATATCCTAACTTGATCGGGTCTTAGGGCAAGCAATAAGTCCATTCCCCTTGAAACACTACGATAAGGGATAATTCGAACTTTATTTAGCCAGCTATCGTCCAAATTGAATAGAAGCTCATGAGAACTTAGATCTTCTTTATTCTTAATTGCTTGATACAATGCCGGAGGGAGGACTTCTTCAAATAAGTGAAGATCTGCAATGGTTACTGGCCATCTAGTAAGAGGTTCGTAGAGCTGATTTCCCGTGTCAATCAATCCTCTGCATGTCACGGCTTGTTCGTTTACTTTAATCTCCACATCAACAAAGAAAACCGCCTTTCGGTTCGTCACGTGTAATTGCTTCAAAGCTCTGCCCGATAGCCACCATAAAACAGGAAACGCGATAATAATAAAACCCCAAGTGATGGAGGTTCCCATTCCTCCAGTTTGGGTGAGTACAATACCAGAGAACACTTCACTCTCTGTCTGAAGAGCATAATGAATACCGAGCAGTCCTCCTCCAAGGATAAAGGCCACCATGTAAAACGTGAGAATTCGCTCTAAAAAGACCTGTAAGCGGTAAAAGCCGAAGGCACAAAATACCATAAGTGCGGAAAAAAACAACTTTGTAAAAAAAGTAAAAAGGCTAGTCAAGTACGGGAAAAAAATGACTAATGTATAGGTTGCGCCCAAACCAGCACCTAATCCGAGTCTATACCAGCGAGGTCTGAGTTTTAAGACAAAAGCCGTACTCCAGAGAAGTATCCAGTCAATGAGAAAGTTGGTTAGAAAAATGAGATCTAAATAAACCGTCACTTCATCTCAAAGCCCCCCTCCTCTCAGATCCTATGAGGGTCAGTTCCCAAATCCTTACATCGCCTCTTAGTGCTATCAGTATATAATAAAGCCTATTCAAAGTCTGTCTAATCATGCCGAGTGATACCCACTATTTTCGTCGAAAAAAAGAACATAAAAAAACTTCGTACTGAAACATTCAATACGAAGTTTTTTAGACATTATTTCTTTGGAGGTGTATTGCGATTTCGGCGATTGCGTAGGAAAGTAGGAACATCAAGGCTGTTGCTATTGAAGTTCTGGAAAGGTCGCACCTCTACTCTTTCCTCTTCTTTAGCACTTGCTACCTGGGTTCTAGCATTGCTAACTGCACTTTGTTGAGGACGCTTGTCCAAATTACCGATTGGCTTTTGGGCGGCCTCTTCAAATCCAGTGGCAATTACCGTTACAATAATCTCATCCTTGAGGTTTTCATTAATAACGGCACCAAAGATCATGTTCACTTCTTGATCGGATGCTGATGCCACAATATCGGCAGCTTCATTGACCTCGTATAGGCTTAGGTTGTTTCCACCTGTAATGTTTAATAATACGCCTCTTGCTCCATCAATGGAAGTTTCAAGCAATGGACTATTAATAGCTTGCTTAGCCGCTTCAGTAGCACGATTCTCACCTGTACCTACTCCAATCCCCATAAGGGCAGAGCCACGTTCGGTCATGATGGTCTTTACATCAGCAAAATCGAGGTTGATCAATCCTGGAACAGCAATCAAATCAGAGATCCCCTGAACACCCTGGCGAAGCACGTTATCCGCTTCACGGAAAGCCTCAAGCATAGGGGTATTCTTATCTACGATTTCTAGCAAACGGTCATTAGGGATAACGATCAAGGTGTCCACTTTTTCCTTCAGGGCATTGACACCATTCATCGCTTGCATCGAGCGTTTTCTTCCTTCAAATGAGAACGGCTTCGTTACAACCCCTACCGTCAATGCTCCCATTTGTCTGGCGATATCCGCAATTACAGGTGCAGCACCAGTCCCGGTTCCTCCACCCATTCCAGCCGTAACAAAAACGAGGTCAGCACCACGTAACGCATTTTCGATCAGTTCTCGACTTTCTTCTGCTGCTTTACGACCGACTTCCGGATTGGCGCCTGCCCCTAAACCTCTAGTGAGCTTCTCACCAATTTTAATCTTTTGTTCTGCTCTGGATAATTGAAGAGCCTGGGCATCCGTATTTACGGCAATAAATTGTACTCCTTGCACACCCATTTCAATCATTCGGTTTACCGCGTTGCTTCCGCCGCCACCGACACCTATGACCTTAATCTGAGCGAGTGAGTCATTATCTAAGTCAAATTCCAACATTCTTGCTAGTCCCCCTCACATGTCTTAAACCATCTTAAAAGTATAAATCCAATTAAATAAACTCACTAAACCAGTTTTTCACTTTATCGATTACACCGTTGTCCTTGTCCTTATCCTTATCCTTCGGATTACTAGGCTTCTTTATGGCTTTAACTTGGGCGGGCACCTTTTCCTTCTCCATCGTCATGGGTTGTCGATTCACCGAGTGTTTAGATGCATACTTGATTAAACCAACACCAATCGTATAAGAAGGATCGCGAACGCCGATATAATCTGGCATAGCCACACGGACAGGGACCTGAAGCTCTTCTCTTGCCAATTCTACCGCGCCTGGCATTCCAGCGACGCCCCCTGTTAACACATAGCCGGCAGGAATCTCACCTGAGTAGCCGAGCTTAACTACCTCATCTTGAACCAAACCAATAATTTCAGCGACTCTGGGCTCAATAACATGAGCCAGATCGAGCTGGGTGCACTCTAAGTCTGTATTGCTCCCAATTCGCTTTACCTTAAACTTCTCGTTCGGAGAAGCATGGTCTATTATGGCTGATCCATATTTGACTTGCAATCGTTTTGCTTCCTCAGTGGAAGTACGGAGCGCGTAAGCAATATCGCTTGTTATGTAATCTCCGCCGATGGGTATCGTACTCACGCCAGCCAATGTTCCTTGCTCAAAAATCGCAATCGTCGTAGATCCTGCTCCCATATCGACGAGTACAACACCCAGGTTCTTCTCGTCTTTAGATAGGGCAACATCGCTTGCTGCTAAAGATTGAAGGTAGAAGCCAGCAATATTTAATCCGGCCTTCTCGACGCAGCGATATAGGTTATGGATAATTGTCTTCGAACCCGTGATAATAGTTCCTTCCATCTCTAATCGGATACCAATCATCCCGTGAGGATCATTCACTCCAGATAACCCATCAATTGTGTACTCAATAGGAACGACATCAATAATTTCCTTTTCGGGAGGGATCGCGATAACCTTAGCTGCATCAGTTACCCTGCGGATATCCTCATCACCAATCTCCCTATTCTCACTGGAAACAGCAACCACACCATGACTAATGATTAATTCAATATGATTGCCTGAGATTCCAACGTATACATCACGTATGCTTACGTCCACCATTCGTTCTGCTTGATCTAAAGCTTCTCTTATAGCAAGAACCGTCTGGTCTATGTCAACGATGGCTCCCTTTTTTATTCCTTGGGATTCTGCTGTGCCTACCCCTATGATATTAATGGATCCATTATGGACTTCTCCAATTATGACTCTCACTTTGGATGTACCGATGTCTAAGCTTACTAGTAGGTCGTTGTTGTTCAATCCTTTGGCACCTCCCCTGCATGAACTCCAGCTTCCAAATCTATTAACATGTCTGTTTTCAAAGAAGAAGGAAACAACGTCCTTCTCCCCTACTTGTTGGGATGTTCGACTAAAATTCTTTTTAGCCTATTTAGTTAAATTCAACATCCCTTGTAGATTCCCTTTTTTTTTTACTTTTTTTTTCTAAAAAAGCGTATAACAATAATTTACAACAAAACCAACAAATGGAGCTATTCAGACAATGGAGGACTGAAAAAGGTCGTATTCCCTAGTAATTTGTATCCCCTGATTAATCGTTATAGGACTTGTCATTAAACCAGCGTCCAATCATGATTCTTCGTATGACAGCTATATTATTAAATAGCCTCACACCAAAAGCAAATATGGCCGCAAGGTAAAGGTCAATTCCCATATAAACACCCAAGAAAGCTAATCCAGCTGCTAAAAGGGTGTTAAAAAAGAAACCTGACATAAAGACTTTAATATCAAAAATATTTTCTAAATAGGAGCGTATTCCCCCAAAAACAGTATCTAGCGCTGCAAGCACGGCAATGGATAAATAGTTGCGATACTCTACAGGCACAGTGAACTCAGAGGATAGACCTAAAACAATACCAACAATGAGACCAATAATCGGTAACCACATCTTATTATGACCCTTCCTTCAACGGTTTCATAAAACGGATCATACCTTTTCCATCATAGGCAGGAATTAGTAATTTGTCTAGCTTTTTCATCGTGATTTTCTTATTGATAACCATAAAGTACTCTTCGAAACCTTTTAGCTTCATTGCAGATTCCAACACATCCGGATCGCCGATCACCCTGATTTCATATGGAAGCTTAATGACCCTTGTATCAATCTGAATATCATTGCCAACATTGCGAATCGAAGTCGTCGGGTTCATCCGGTTACCATTGATGGATATCGCTTGTGCACCAGCTCCAAATAATTCGTTGACGATATAACGCAGGTCGTCATCATAAATTTGAGTCAAGCTGCTAATTTCTTGGTCACCAGAATACTGTGGCATCTCCTCAATTCGAATCATCAATCCTTTTCCCTCAAGTGAGGCTAATCCCGCGAATACTTGAATTCGATACAATTCCTCTTTCATGACTTTAACAGAGTCTGCCTGGTTTAAAGGATTCTCATATTCATAGAGCAGCTGATCGTACTTCGATATTTCCGTGAGGAGGCGCTGATGCCGTTCCAGCTCTTTTTGAAGATCTTGACGCAATTGGGAAATATCTTTGGATTCTGGCGCTGCGGCTGTGTTATACGACTTAAACTGCACAGCCAGCATAAATCCAATAATAATGCTGATTAAGATGATAATGAATGGAACTTCTTTGGTAGGCCTCATGCTAAGAATCCTCTTTCCTTACGGAGTTGTCCGGACGAAAAAGCTTCTGGCTATCTCCCGTATAAGCAGGCAAGTCCATTTTTTCCTTCTTCTCGAGCTTTACCTCGATGTTCGTCCAGTCCTTAAAGTTTTGGATGACTCCTCCTGGCATTTCCAATGCCGTCGCTAAAATATCCGGTTCGCCTATCCCTGAGATCTCAAACGGAGGGACAATTTTCACTTCATTCACGAGCACCGTTGGTCCTACGCAACGAATGGCAGAAATGGAGGTAAGGCGCTGCCCATTAATACTAATGGCTTCTGCACCAGCTGAAAACATCTCATTGACAACTTGTCGAATCTGTTCTTCGTGAACGATATAATCATTCATATTTCCTGACTCAGGAAGCGTCTTGCTGTCATTGAGCACGACCATCAGACCTTTTCCCGTAACAGGCAATAAACCCGCCCACATGCGTACCTCGTCCAGTTGCTCTAGTACTTCACGAGCCTGATCCTCTTGCTCCCCCATCTTTCTTTCAATTTCAGAGACCCTGTGTTTGATCTTCTGTAATTGCTCCTCTAGTTTTTGTACTTGAATTTGCTCTTCTAAGATTTTCTCTTGGAGCTTCTGTTTCTTTTCCCATTGAGAATCCGTGTATGGAGTGCTGCTTGTGGAAATGCTCTTGGTGAACTGTACGGAGTAGGACACTATAAAACCAAAAGCCAATAAAACCAAAGTAAGATATACATGTATTCTACGTATTTTCATCAATTGCCCCCCGATTTACCATCCACATTTTCGTAAGGGATGAACCATTTGCCATCCAAGAGCATAATCATCCCCTTATCTTTTCCCTCTTGCTTTAGATTCGCAACGAAGGACGGATACCAAGACATATTCTTAGCAAAATGACGAATGGAGGTATGAACCTCATATCCATCCTTCATATAAAGAATAAGTCTTTGCGGATCCTCAACAGGCGCAGGTTCGATCTCTGATATAGCATGCAGTACAAGAGGCTCCACCTTCATCAATTCTTCGCAAAGCTTAGTGAGGAGTGCATGATCCTTCCATTCACGTAAAATAGGCTTATCTATAACTCTATCATCCCAAACCCTATTTTCCAACCGTGTTCCGTTTTCCAAAACTGGAATGATCTTAGTATGGCTTTCCATGTAAAAAGCCACGTGGCGGTATTCGAAGAGCTCAATCAATACTTTTCCAGGAAATTCTCGCGTAACTCGCACTTCCTTAACCTCTGGCAATTTCTTTAATTCTTCTTCAATCTCAGATGGACGGACAGAAAAAAAAGAATCTCCCTTTGCCACCTTACTGAGTCCAATAACGTGATCCGTCTCTATCATTCCATTGCCTGTCACCTTTACCTCATCTACTTTGCTTAAGGGAGAACGAAAAAAAATGAGAATGCATAGGCCAACCAAGAACACCCATCCCAGCCCTTTAAGAATTCGGTTACCTTTTCTTTTCTTTTTCTGCTCCTTGGTCAAAGTGGGAACTCGCTCAAAATCCCCCATAGCTTGTCTCCTCTCTCCTAAGAACCTTCTCTATATTTATTTATATTATTTACTTTACGCTTGAAAAAAGCGGCATAAGATCTATGCCGCTTCTCCCTTACGTCCTTATTCGTTTAATGCAAGCCCCAATCGATTGCAATTGTTCTTCAATTCTTTCATAACCTCGATCAATGTGGTGCACTTGGTTTACCAGCGTGGTTCCCTCTGCCGCTAATCCAGCCAAGATCATGGCCGCGCCGGCTCTTAAATCCGTAGCGTCTACCTCTGCCCCGCGCAAGATTGCAGCTCCTTCTATATGGGCTTCACTCTCATGAATCTTGATCCTAGCTCCCATTTTTCTTAAGGCATCGA
>JBEQAI010000182.1:0-7265 GCA_041640415.1 Ammoniphilus sp.
AACAGGGCGTTTGCTGTAAATCGAATCCGATTCATTAGCGGTCCCTGGCTAAATACAAGGCGATTTAAGGCTAATCCAGCTAAAAAAGCGCCAATAATCGGTTGAACTCCTGCAACTATTGCAAGAAAGGCAGAAAGGAATAACATGACGATCACAAAGGTAAAGATGGTAGACCCATCCTGGGTTGTGTTACGAAAAAACCATTTGGTCAGCAGGGGAACGCCTACTGTGATCACGACAACAAACAGAGTTAGTGAAAGGAGCAACGTGAGAAAAAAGCCCCAGGTTAGGTTTCCAGCGGCAGCACCGGTGATCAGGGCAAGGGTAATGAGCGCCAAGGTATCGGTAAGCAGTGTTCCTCCAACTGCCGTCGTTACTGCCTTATTCTTAGACACCCCTAGCCGACTGGCAATCGGATAACCCAGCAAGGTGTGGGATCCTAGGATAGATCCGAGCAAAATGGAGGCGGCAAGACTGTAGTCAAGGGCCAGCCCAATCCCTGTTCCGATAAAGAGAGGAAACATAAAAGACATGAGCCCAAACCAAATACTGCGATCGCGATATTTTCGGAATCCGTCGATATCCATTTCTAATCCAGCGATAAAAATGATAAATAATAATCCGACCGTGCCTAACAGTTCAATTGTAGCATCCCGTTGAAGCAGTCCGAACCCATGTGGACCAACCACAATCCCGGCAAGTATGGGACCGATGATTCCTGGTATTTTCAACGGGCGCATCAACATTGGAGTCAAAAGAAAAATGGTCATAGCTAAAGCAAAAATGATAACAGGGTGCTCTAGCGGAAGATCAAACAACAGGCTCCACCCCTCTCTTAAGCTTGATTGTGTTGGACCATTCCTTTCATTCTATGGGGCAGGCAGGGGGAATACGACACTTGAGGAATAGTTAAGTTAAAAACTAGAATACTAAGCCTTAAAAATACTAAGGAAAGGAACGAGAAAATGACTCAGCGGTTCAACGGACAAATCCTGCAAGGACTATGGGATGATGGTAACCAGGAGCTTACGATCTCTCGTATCAAGAGCGTAACAACGCAATCGGTTTGGGATGGCAATCAGATTAGAGAGATGTCTAATCAAGTGTCCAAAGCGCTGGAATTAGGGGAAGAACATTTGGTTGTTACCTTACGAGATGCTGTTCCCCTGGTTTTAGGCCGGGATGAAATACTTAATCTGAACAAGGATATTTATCAAATTTTGCAATTGACGAGCGAAGGGTAAGAGGGGTTCTCCCAACCGGGGCCCCTCTTTTTCTCTAGGATGTAATTTCTATCGCACCGCCGACATCATACAATCCTAAATCAATGTCTAACTCCAGTCCTAAAGCAAGCTTAGCAAGTTGGTCCCCTAAAAAAGGACCCATGGTTAGACCGGATGCTCCCAAGCCGTTAGCTACGAGAATGCCATCCCAACCTGGCAATGCCCCGATAACGGGGAGGAAACCCGGAGTGAACGGGCGAAAACCCACTCTTGCTTCTAAAAACGTGCTATCTGCTAAACCTGGAGCTGCATCTAGTGCATTGCTGAGCACTTCTTGGAGACCACCTGGTGTAATACGGGTATCGAATTCCTCAATATCCTCGTGAGTTGCCCCAACAACCACTCTTTGATCCTCAAACGCCAACAAATATTGGCTGCCCGGAGGCATGACCACAGGCCAATGGCCTGTCTGGGTATGGGGCAATTCTAAGTGGATGATTTGTGCTTTTTGGTAGGTAACTTGAAACTGGATACCTAACGGTTGGAGTAGAGGCTTTGCCCAAGCGCCAGCGCAAGCAATAACGGTATCTGCGTCAAATACGTCTTCTCCCACCTTCACGCCAGTTACATGCCGGTCTCGGTATTCAAGGCTAGCATCTCCTTGTATAAAAGTAGCTCCTGCTTTTTGAGCTGCACGCAGAAGAGCGTTGCAGAGGGCCCGACCGTCCACTCGTGCAGCTCCTTCAACCCATAACCCTACGTATTTATCCGCAAGAGGCGGGAATAAAGGGCTGATGTTTTCCTTTTGAAGTGGGGTAATGGTACCAATCTCTGGAGCGTCTTCCTTGCGTTGAAGTGTTCGTTTTTGCATTTTGAGTAGCTTGTCTGGTTCTTCATGGAGGGCTAGTGCGCCCACTCGGGCATACCCCGTATCGGTTTCTCCTGCTCGTTCAAGCTCCTCTACTAAGCTGGGATAGAACCGGGCCCCAGCCTTTGCCAGTTGGTACCAGGCTTGATTGCGCCGCTGGGAGATCCAGGGGCAAATGATGCCTGCAGCCGCATCCGTGGCTTGTCCTTTTTCTCTGCGATCAATAATAGTGACGGAGGCCCCTCTTTTGGCAAGTTGATAACCAGTAGAAGCTCCTAAGATGCCTGCGCCAATGATAATAAATGTAGTCATAAGATGAAGATGTCCTTTTCTATATACTTTGCTCTATAATAAACGGATTGGTTACGATACTCAAACCAGGTAGCAATCCGAAAAATGAGGTGTACCTTGTGAGGCTAGGCTACGCAAGTATTAATTTATCGATCCCAAGCAAGTTTCGCACATGCAGGCTTCAAACGGTGGAAGCCGAAGGCGTGGAAAAAGTCAAGGAGCTGACCCTGCATAATCTGGGGGAAGTTCTTAAAATTGTGAAATGGAACATTGAACACCGTATCGGATTATACCGGGTAAGCAGCAATCTTGTTCCTTTTGGCAGTCATCCTATCCACTCCTGGAGATGGTGGGAGGATCCTGAAGTACTTCAGATTGCGGCTGAGATTAAACAGCTTAGAAGCCAACATCAACTCCGCCTAACCGTCCACCCAGGCCAATTTACCCTACTAACAACGCCTAACGCTGAGGTGTTGGAACGCTCGATCTGGGACTTGGAGTACCATGCGAGATTAATGGAATTACTGGACGGCGATGTGATTGTTTTGCACGTTGGGGGCGCGTACGGCGATAAAGAAGCGGCGAAAAAGAGATTTCTTCATCACTATCGTGAGTTGGATCCTAGCATACATAAACTATTCTGTCTTGAAAATGATGACAAAACCTATAATCTCCAGGATGTGGTGGAGATTAGCTATGGACACTCGCCACCCATTCCTATCATTTTTGATATCCACCACCACCGGTGCAACCCCTCGAGTCTGCAACTTTCTGAGCTGCTGCCGAAGGTTTTGCAGTCTTGGAAGCAGGTTGGAAGACCTAAGGTCCATATCAGCTCTGGAAAAACCTCCGCGACGGATACGGCGCATCACGATTACGTCTTCGAGGAAGATTTTGGTGAGCTGCTCGCCGTAATGGGGGATTATGAATTTGATGTTATGCTGGAATCGAAGAAGAAGGATATTTCTTGCTTGAGGATTTTGAAGCATTTAGGGCGGGGTTGAGCGCTGGGAGGGTTTGGATAGGGTAGGATAGGGCGCAGATGGCAAGCTTGTGGGCCTGTGGTGGGGAGGTTGGATGAGGACGGCATAGGCGGTCTTTGAGGGAATGAAAAGGGTCGGGAACTAAGATGGGGTCGTAATGGAACTGGTCATTGCCCTCGAATGATACCTTGAACCCGCTCCGGATCTAAAATGGAGGAATCATAGCCCCCGAATGATACCTTGAACTCGCTCCAGATTCAAAATGGAGTCATCAAAGCCCTCGAATGATACCTTGAACTCGCTCCAGATTCAAAATGGAGTCATCAAAACCCTCGAATGATACCTTAAACCCGCCCCAGATCCAAAATGGAGGAATCAAAACCCTCGAATGATACCTTAAACCTGCTTCGGATCTAAAATGGAGGAATCAAAACCCTCGAATGATACCTTAAACCCGCTCCAGATTCAAAATGGAGGAATCATAGCCCCCGAATGATACCTTGAACCGGCCGCAGATCCAAAATGGAGGAATCATAGCCAACGTATGATTCCTCGCAATCCATCTATAAACTCTTACTTCCGATCCCGCGGCTGAATCCCCTTTACATGGTTGCCTTCGCCTGTATGACCATGCTGATAAAAGGGGATGCGAATCACATCATCCTGTGACATCTCAATTTCAAAGGATTCATCATCGCTAGCGGATGCATCTAAGTCCCATTCTTCTTCCTTAACCACATTATCCCTCCTCGTCTTATTTTAGTTTAGCCTGTTAGAATCAGGCATATCCAAACTTTAAATACCATTGATAGTAAATAGCTATCGTTTTATACTAGAGGGCATGGTTGTTTTAAGGTGAGAGGAGAAGGAAATGTGGAAAAACAAATAGATATGAAAGATAGCAGTGGAATGTTTGGCAGCAAGCAGACGTTGCTTGTGATCATCGTGATGATTCTTGGGGTGTTTGTGGCCATTCTGAATGAAACGCTGCTTAATGTCGCTTTGCCAAAAATTATGGATGAGATCGGGATTGCACCTGGGCTAGCGCAATGGCTAACAACAGGATTTTTACTCGTGATTGGGGTGCTTATCCCTGTGACGGCTTTTCTTATCCAAAGGTTTACAACTCGGACCCTGTTTCTGTCCGCGATGGGATTATTTACATTAGGTACCCTAATCGCTGGTGTTTCCCCAGGGTTTGCGATGCTGCTGTTAGGACGGATGCTCCAAGCAGCTGGGACAGGTTTGATGTTTCCGCTGCTAACGAACGTGGTTTTTGCTCTTGTGCCGCTTCATAAACGAGGATCAGCGATGGGGACAATTGGGATTGTGATCACGTTTGCCCCGGCAATTGGTCCGACTTTGTCAGGGATCATCGTTGAGCATTACAGCTGGAGAGTCCTTTTTTATGGGGTGTTGCCGGTTGCTTTATTTGTTATGGCTTTTGCTTATAGTAAGCTCGAAAATGTGACAGAGACAACAAGACCTCGGATAGATCTGTTGTCCCTTTTACTCTCTACGCTTGGATTCGGAGGCATAGTATATGGATTCAGCAGTGCAGGGGAAGGGCATGGTGGTTGGTCGAGCAGTGGTGTTATCCTTCCGGTTTGTATTGGGACGGTAGCTCTAGCCTTGTTTACGTGGAGACAGTTGACGCTAGAACAACCACTACTGGATTTGCGGACTTTTAGATATCGTGTATTTAGGATTTCGACGATGATTATGATGATTGTCATGATGGCCATGTTCTCGGCCATGATGCTTTTGCCGATTTTTCTGCAGAACGCATTATCCTATAGCCCGCTGGAGGCGGGATTAGTGATGCTGCCAGGCGGAATTGTGATGGGAATCATGTCCCCGATAACAGGTCGTTTATTTGATAAATTCGGTGCAAAGTGGCTGGCGATCGTTGGTTTGGGGCTGATGGCTATTACTTTATCCCAGTTTGCGTTCATCACGGTGTCGACCTCGTATAGCTTTATCCTGGTTCTTAATACCTTGTTTATGCTCGGGATTTCAATGATCATGATGCCGGTTATGACTAATGCCTTGAATGAATTGCCACCACCGCTGTATCCGCACGGAACGGCGATTATCAGTACGCTTCAACAGGTGTCGGGAGCGATTGGAACAGCGTTGTTAGTCACGGTCATGACGACAGGTGCACGGAGTTTCCTGGAGAAGACCACCACCAACACGGAAAACGCCGCCGTATTAGGTATGATGGCTGGAATGAAAAATGCCTTCTTAGTGGCTTTCGGATTGGTGGCGATAGCTTGGATTGCTTCGTTTTTTATCAAACGATCCACCCCGCCAAAAACGGAAGGGGTTCAGGCTGCAGTTCATTAAATTGTTAAGGGGAGTCTAACATGGTACGCTTTGGGTTGATTGGTACAAATAGGATAACAGAAGATTTTATTAAAGCAGCAAGCCTGATTGAAGATTTTTCGTTAGCCGCTGTTTATTCCCGCACGCAAGAACGGGCACGGGAATTTGCCCACCAGTATGGAATTGAGCATGTTTTTATAGACCTAGAGACAATGGCAACCAGTCAAGAGATTGATGCTGTCTATATAGCAAGCCCCAATTCCTTTCATGCACAACAGGCGATCGTCTGCATGAATCAGGGGAAGCACGTACTATGCGAAAAGCCTGTGGCATCAAAAGCAGCCGAGCTAAGCCGGATGGTCGAAGCGGCCAAACGAAATAATGTATTGCTCATGGAAGCGATGAAACCCACGCTGGTACCAAACTTTCAGGTAATAAGACAGAACTTGCACAAAATCGGACCTGTCCGCCGGAGTGTGATCCATTACTCCCAATATTCGTCTCGCTACGATGCATACAAAGAAGGGGCGATGCCGAATGCGTTTAACCCGGCGTTTTCCAATGGGGCTCTGATGGACATTGGGGTGTATTGTCTTTACTCAACCGTCTTGTTGTTCGGGAAACCGAGGAACGTCAGCGCAAATGCTTTTATGCTTGGATCTGGAGTAGATGGGGAAGGCAGTATCCTTCTGAAGTATGATGACATGGAATCGGTAATCATGTATTCCAAAATCACCAATTCTTCCTTGCCTTGTGAAATTCAGGGGGAAAAAGGAAACTTGATTTTTGATAAAGTAAATGTGCCTGGAAAAGTCGAGATTATCTATCGAGATGGGACAAAAGAAGATCTCACCGTTCCTCAAGAGCCGCAATCCATGTTCTATGAGGCTCAAGAGTTTATTGAACTAATCAAAAAAGGTGACTTGGAATCCAAAGTCAACTCTCATACCCAATCCCTGATGGTGATGGAGATTATGGATCAAATAAGAAAACAAATAGGGTTATTGTTTGCCGCGGATGAAGCCTAGTCGAAGAAGACTAGGCTTTTTTTGTACCTACTGACTCCCGTTCAACTAGTTCAATATCAATCTCCGTAAAGTAAGGGAGTTCCCGTGGATCCTGAATCATGGTTAAGATAGTCTCCACAATTTGCTGGGCGATCACTTTAACAGGTGCCCCAACAGCTGTGAGAGGCGGCTCAAAGCTAGCCATCTGAGGGAGGTTATCATAGCTTACCATAGACAACTCGTCCGGTATCCGAATTCCTAACTCTTTCACCGCTTTCAAGATGCCCAATGTGATATCATAGCTTCCGCTAACGATTGCGGTAGGCTGAAAGGGAGAGTTTAGTAAGCGCGTAAAGGCTTCGTAGCCCTTGTCAGGGCTATTGCCCTCTGTATTGATCGTCATGTCCGGATGTGTCGCTAGGCCAAAATGCATGACACCCTGGCTAAACCCGACAAACTTCTCCTGTTGGGTGATATCCGTTTGGGATAGGTCTCCAATGTAGGCTACTTTCTGGTGGCCTTTTTCAGCTAAATGCTGGACAGCCAGGAAAATTGCTTTTCGTCG
>JBEQAI010000183.1:0-7159 GCA_041640415.1 Ammoniphilus sp.
TTGCCTTGGAGACAGGGGTTAGCGCGACTACGATTCTGTCAGAAAACGCTCATTTTATTCAGGATTTATACCAAACCATTCGTTATGACAAGTTTGCCCAGAAGGTGTGTGAATACGGACACCGACTGACCGAGCAGGTTGCACGGACACAATCGGCCGGGGTGTCCCCCGTGATTCGGCAAGTGATCCAATACATGAAGGAGAACTTGGAAAAGAAAATTTCGTTAGATGAATTAGCACGATTTTGCTGTCTAAGTAAGTACCATATCAGCCATTTGTTTAAGAAAGAGATGGGCATAAGCATGTTGGATTTCGCTAATCAAATGCGAATTCAAAAGGCTTGTCTATACTTGGAACAAACGGAGCTAACCGTACAGCAGGTAGCCCATCAGGTAGGGTTTGAGGATGCTAATTACTTTAGCCGAATGTTTAAGAAATACACCCAGTTTAGTCCTAGTGAATACCGTTATACAAAAGTAAATCCATAATACAAAGTAAAAATCCAGATTTATTAAGAAAACATAAAGAAAAAGCGATATCAATAGACAGAAATCTTCAGGATTTAAAAAGTCACTCTTCTATTTTCTCATCCTAGATGCTAATACAATGGAGGTAAGAAAACTTAAAGGAGTGACAAATACGAATGACAACAACGGAAAATAAAAGAGTCTATAGAGCGCCACGTGGCACAGAATTAAATACAAAAGGATGGGTGCAGGAGGCAGCCTTGCGCATGCTGATGAATAACCTTGACCCGGAAGTAGCAGAATGGCCGGAAAAACTGGTGGTTTATGGCGGAATCGGAAAAGCGGCGCGCAACTGGGAAAGCTTCGATGCCATCGTCGAGACGTTAAAGAATCTTGAAGATGACGAGACGATGCTCGTTCAATCTGGGAAACCGGTTGCCGTATTTAAATCTCATCCGGATGCGCCTCGTGTACTCCTTGCCAATTCCAATTTAGTTCCTGCTTGGGCAAACTGGGATACCTTCCACGACCTGGACAAAAAAGGACTCATGATGTATGGGCAAATGACCGCGGGCAGCTGGATTTACATTGGAAGCCAAGGGATTGTCCAAGGAACGTATGAAACCTTTGCGGAGTGTGCAAGACAGCATTTTGGAGGAAGCTTAAAAGGAACGATAACGGTTACAGCTGGTTTAGGGGGAATGGGTGGCGCGCAGCCGCTTGCCGTTACCATGTGTGATGGGGTGGTCATCGGGATTGACGTGGATCGCTCGCGGATTGAAAAGCGAATTGAAACTCGTTATACAGATATCCTGGTAGAAACGCTAGATGAAGCGATTGTCCGTGCGCAAGAGGCGAAGAAAGAAGGACGCAGACTTTCCATTGGGTTGCTGGGGAATGCAGCCGAGATTTTGCCAGAGATGATCAAGCGCAACTTCATTCCGGATATTATTACCGATCAGACATCGGCGCATGACCCGTTAAACGGATACTTGCCTGCCGGCATGAGCTTAGAAGAAGGAGCCGAATTGCGCAAGAATAATCCAGAGGAGTATGTCAAGCGTTCGAAAGCAAGTATGGCGGTTCATGTGAAGGCGATGCTGGAGATGCAAGCCAAGGGCGCTGTAGCTTTTGACTACGGGAACAATATCCGTCAAGTAGCTTACAATGAAGGGGTAAAGGATGCCTTTAACTTCCCAGGATTCGTTCCTGCTTTTATCCGTCCGCAATTCTGCGAAGGCAAGGGTCCCTTCCGTTGGGTAGCCCTATCGGGTGACCCGGAGGATATCTATAAGACAGACGAAGTTATTTTGCGAGAGTTTGCTTATAATACGCATCTTTGCAACTGGATCAAAATGGCCCGGGAGCGTATTGCCTTCCAAGGCCTTCCTGCCCGCATTTGTTGGTTGGGCTATGGAGAGCGCGCCCGTTTCGGAAAGATTATCAATGATATGGTACGCAGTGGTGAACTGAAAGCCCCGATTGTTATTGGTCGCGACCATTTGGATTCCGGTTCTGTCGCATCACCAAACCGTGAAACCGAAGCGATGAAAGACGGAAGTGACGCGGTGTCAGACTGGCCGATCCTCAATGCCATGATCAATGCGGTAGGCGGAGCAAGCTGGGTATCTCTTCACCACGGAGGCGGAGTAGGGATGGGTTATTCCCAGCATAGCGGCATGGTGATTGTCGCTGATGGTACGGAAGCGGCGGAGAAACGCTTACAGCGCGTTCTTACCACCGACCCGGGGATGGGGGTCGTCCGACATGCTGACGCGGGATACGAATTAGCGATCGAGACAGCGAAAAATAAAGGGATTCACATTCCCATGCTAAAGAAATAGGGAGGGAAAAACAATGAATAAAAGACCGGTATTGCTTCGTCACGCTGCCCAACTCATTACTCTCCAGGGAACGTCTAAGCAGCCGGTAACAGGGAAAGCGATGAGCGATTTACACATCATTGAAGATGGAGCCGTCTGGATCGAAGACGGCTTCATCCAGATGGTGGATACCGACGAAAGCGTAACTGCTTTTTACCGGGATCGCCTTCATGAAGCCCATGTTATCGATGCCACAGGGAAAGTCGTAACCCCTGGACTCATTGATGCCCATACGCACCTCGTATTTGGCGGAAGCCGGGAACAGGAGTACGAGATGCGTTTAGCCGGAAAATCCTATATGGAGATTATGAACGCGGGCGGGGGGATTCACAACTCCACCCGTGCCACGCAAGCGGCTAGCGAAGAGGAATTATATGAGCTGGCGTATAAGCGTTTGAATCGCTTTTTACAATACGGGGTAACGACGCTTGAAGCGAAGAGCGGGTATGGCTTGACCTTGGAGCATGAAATGAAGCAGCTGCGGGTAGCCAAGCGATTGCATGAAAGCCATCCGATCGATATCGTTTCTACGTTTATGGGAGCGCATGCTGTACCCGCTGAATACAAACAGGATCCGGATCGTTTTGTAGACATCGTAGTAAACGAAATGATTCCGGAAGTGGCGAAAAGCGGTCTAGCTCAGTTTAATGATGTCTTCTGCGAACACGGAGTGTTTACGCCTGAGCAATCGGAGAGAATCCTGCGAGCGGGGATGGAGCATGGATTGCTTCCCAAAATTCATGCGGATGAAATTGAACCCTATCAAGGAGCGGAGTTGGCAGCTAGATTAGGGGCGGTATCGGCGGACCATCTTCTGCGGGCATCTGACGAAGGGATCCGGCAGATGGCAGAAAAAGGAGTGGTTGCAGTTCTGCTCCCGGGAACGGCGTTTTTCTTAAAGGCAGAAGCAGCCAACGGACGCAAAATGATCGATGCCGATGTGGCCGTGGCCCTATCGACAGACCGAAACCCTGGATCTTCCCCTACAGAAAATTTGCCTTTCATGATGAATCTGGGATGCCAAACGATGGGGATGACCCCAGCTGAGGTTTTAGTCGCGACAACGATTAATGCAGCGCATGCCATTAAGCAAGCCCATCGTGTAGGCAGTTTGGAAAAAGGGAAAGTGGCAGACTTAGTGGTGTTTGATGCGCCAAACTATGCGTATATGCAATACCACTATGCTGTGAATCTGGTGGAGACTGTGATGAAAGCTGGAAAGATTGTGGTGGAGAAAGGGAGATTAACCGATGACTTATCCGTATCCTCAGCTTAAACCGCCTCTTTTTCGCTGGTCCCGTGCAGAAGGAAACGAGCCGAAGGTGAACGAGTGGATTCGGACGCTTTCCGGTGAAGAGCAGACCGTGGATTTTGATTCTGTGGATGTGACGATCCTAGGGATTCCTCTTTCCCGCTCGTCGATCAGTGCGTCTGCTGCAAGCGAAAACCCGGAGGCGATGCGCCAGGCCTGGAAATCCTTTCATCCTTACCACTTGGAATATGACGTCGATTTAACCCCGATGCATGTGCTGGATCTGGGGGATGTACGTATGCATGTGACGGATATTTCCCTTTCGCACCAGCGGATTACTGAAGCCATGGTTTCCATGCGCAAGCATCATGCTCACGCACTTCCGATCATGTTAGGGGGGGACCATTCCATTACAGCCATGCTGGTGAAAGGCTGGAAAATGGCCCATGCGGAACAACGGATCGGCATCTTGCAGCTCGATACGCATTTTGATTTGCGCAGTCTGGAGGATAATGGACCCAGCAATGGGACGCCGATCCGGAATTTAATTGAAAGTGGCACCATCCTGGGGGAGGATGTTTATAATATAGGTTTACATGGATTCTACAATGCGAAATCCTTGAAGGAATACGCAGACCAAGCGGGCGTAAATTATGTAACCCTGCGTCAGGCAAGAGAGAAAGGGATTTCTTCCACGATTCAAACGGCATTAGATCAACTTGCGGCTAAAGTTGATGTCATTTATCTGACGGTTGATATGGATGTGCTGGATATTGCCTATGCTCCTGGAGTTCCAGCAGGAACACCGGGCGGCATGCGGACGGATGAATTGTTTGAAGCGGTTTATCTGGCGGGAAGCCATCCTTGTGTTCAGGCTATGGATATCGTTTGCCTGGATCCTTATCGTGATGTGGCGCTGACCACTGTAAAAGCAGGGGTTCATGTCATGCTGACGTTTTTAACCGGATTTGCACAAAGAAAAGGTTATTAAAACCATAAAGTGGAATATTAGGGTCAAATCCTTCTTGTGCAGGGATTTGGCCCTTTCATATAGAAAAGGATGTCACTATGAGAAAAGACGAAAGGACGTTTCTATGCGCCTGCTAATTGCTGACCGAGACTCGATGGAACGGACAGGGCTTGAATGGCTCATTACTTCTTATTCCATGAGATTTTCCGAAATTCGCCAATCAGGAGATATGGCTGCGCTCATAAAAGAACTGGAAGAATATCAGCCGGATATCCTCATTGTAGAGTTGGAAATGATTCCTTCCGCTAGTTGGGATATCTTTATTCGTACTGCAGAGAGATATGCAGGGGCGATTATTGCTTTAACAGCTGAAGCCGTTTTTGAGAGAGCCTGGCAAGCTATACAGCTGCAAGCCACAGGACTGCTAATCAAACCCTTATCACCGGATCGGATCAGACAGACTCTCACGGCAGTCGTACGCAGTAAACGAAAAAAAGAAGTGGAACGAGCAGGAAGCGAAAAGGAAACCCTACAGCACCTGTATCCTTCTTTATTTTACGATACTGAAGTACCCTTATCTGAGGGGATGGGCATGATGGTTGTGCATCCGGAAGATCGAGAGGAGATCAGGGAGCTTGCCGAATGGATGGAGAATTATTCCTTTGTCCAGCAAGCCCATATATTGCCGTTGCGTGAACATATCGTCTGTCTGTTGCCTGCCTATAGCAGCGAAATGCTTTATCAAGAAGCACAGCGGATGGTAAGGGAGGCCCTAGGGAGAACCGGCAGCAAATTGTTTATCGCTCTTTCTCCTATAGGTCATCCTTCGAATAGCATCCATACCTGCTATGAAAGAGCCTTGCAGGCCGTTAAAATGATATTCTTCAAAGGACATCAACAAATTGTTCTGATCCAAGAAGTACCTGTTTTTCTTGACATGGATCCATTTTTAACCCCTGCAGAACAGCGAGTGTGGATGGCGATGCTTGAAGAAGGGGACAAAGTCGCGATCAAGCGATGGCTGTACGAGCAGTTTACTGAATTTCCGGGAGGTTTTCCTGAGCCTGAATTATTGCGTATCCGTTTAACCAGCATCCTTGCGCATTTACGACGTTTCATGCAGACCTATCAGCTTGAAAAAATCCATCAAGTGGAAATCCGTTATCAGGAGATTTTCCAGACCATTCTACATGTTCCCGTTCTGTTTCGGATCGTACAGGAAATCCTTTTATTTATTTATGATATTCTTCAAGAGGCAAGCAACCAAAAGGAGAATGCACACGGAGATTTTATCGAGAGAGGTCTTCGCTATATCGATGAACATTTTCACCGCTCTGAACTGACTCTAGAAGAGGTAGCAAACTATGTTCAGCGAAGCCCTAGTTATTTTAGTCATATGTTGTCGGTGAAAAGGGCCCAGACCTTTCGACAATATCTAACGGATGTGCGTATGAAACAGGCTAAGCATCTATTATCTACATCATCCTTGACGGTTCGCGAAGTCTCCTTTGCCGTGGGATATGATGATCCGAATTATTTTAGCCGGTTATTTAAGGAATATACGGGCTGTTCGCCTAGAACATGGAGATTGCGATAAGGGCGAAACACAGTTCTAAGGCGGGTAGGGCTAACGAAGCAACGACGGATAGGAAAAGCTGAAGAACTCAATACGAGTATATAATTGATACTCATATTGAGTTCCGTCATTGAACCTTTTACCATTCATTCTTTATTTGAATGATAAAGGCCGTCCGTGTACACGGCTGTGAGGTTATAGGCAATTTTATTTACATCAAAATCATCTTCATTTTTCACAATTTCCCATAAATACATCTCGTTTGCAAAAAACCATCCTCTAGCCACTAGATAATGGTCTACATCCGTCCGTGCTAAGCCGCTTTTTTGGGAGAAGGCGATATCTTGAGCAATTCGCTTAATAAAGCGTTCCCGGATTTCCTTCCATTTCCGGTTAACATCCTCGGATAACCGAATGGCTTCCTCGATCACTTGCATCATGGCCCTTTCTTTATTTGCCATTTCCAGGAACAATCCGGCTTGCTTTTCGATCATTTCATAAGCTTCTTGTTTTGATTTGGGATGGAAAGGCAGTTCTGCTATCTCATAAAATCGGTTCATCACATCTTCCATTAGTTCAATAAGGAGATCATCTTTTCCTTTAAAATGCACATAGGCAGTTCCGTATCCTGTTTTGGCCTGTTTAATAATCTGCGAAATAGTAGCTTTTTGAAACCCGTACTCGATAAATATTTCACGGCCGGCAGTCAGCAATTTTTTTCTCGTTTGAATGGAACGCAGTTTTCTTGAAGTCATTTGATCGCTTGACATATTCATTTTGATTCCTTTCAGCTGTTAGAAATATCATTCTTTTATTATTACATGAGGTCTTGTGAAAAGCTACAAGCGCAGTGGTTTTATTCACTTGACGCAACGAAAATGACGCTATGTCACTGACATTAAGTCATTGACATAGTGTCGGTATCGGAGTATTATAAGTTTAGAAAGAAGAATATCAGTTTGAAAGGAATGATACTATGAGTGCTTATGCTTTTGAATCTTCATTAGAATA
>JBEQAI010000184.1:0-7137 GCA_041640415.1 Ammoniphilus sp.
CGAATAAAATCATAAATATGAATAGTTTGAAAACTATATAGACACAAAATGATAGCGGTTACAACAAAATATAAACATCACCTAGATATTTTCTATATCTAATACCAATTTGTTTCTTAATAAGAACCTGTGTTTCTTTTCTTAATCAAAAGAGAAAAGTGTTTTCTCTTCTCTTTTATTACTTTTAAAGGACTTTGTTTATATTCAAAATGTTGAGATGCGAATCGCGCGCATGTTTTGCAATAATATCTTTTCCTGTGCTTTCATTTCTCGATTCAATGGCATTCACGAGTTCCAAATGCTCTTCGGTCATTTTCTTCAAGCTGGATTCTCTCAAGGCCTGGAATAATCCACGTTGCAGCTTTTGGATCGTATTCTTCAAGTGGTAAGCCAGTTGCTTATTTCCGCTGATTTCTCCGAGATAACAATGAAAATCTGCATTGATCTTCATGAAATCCTTTCGCGCTTCCTCGGAATCCACATCAAATCGCCGAACAGCTAGTTCCTTTAAATGTTCCAGCTGACTTTTTGTAATATTTTGCATGGCCATTTCTACAGCTGCCGTCTCAAGAATGATCCGAAACTCAAATAGGTCCTTAAGTTCTTGGAAAGAAAGTTGTGATACGATATAGCCCTTATAAGGGATAACCTCGACTAACCCTTCATATTTTAAGGCACTTAACGCTTCCCGAACAGGTGTCTTGCTTACTTCTAGTTCAGCTGCCAATTCACCCTCGCGAAGAAACGTACCAGGTGGATATTCATCATAGATAATCTTTTCTTTTAAGTATTGGTATACACTTTCTGCTCTAGATACTTGTTTTTCACCTATGATAATAATCACTCTCCTTTATTTAATTATTTTCTCCCGAGATGTATCACCGATATAGTACTAATATATCACTCACATTCACAGATTTCAAGATAATTCACGCTAAGAAAAGCTTCTATGGATCCCTTTTAAAAAAATGCGGGAGGGACACCCCTCCTGCAAGGGGATGGAGTTTAAATCAATCAATATCCAGAGTGTCAACCACTCCATAGCAATGCCTATTTCATAAGCAATGCGAGCAATGTTTGAATCATCAAGTAGGGGTCCCTATGCCCCGGATGGCTTACTAAGACATAGGAACCTAACGCTTCCTTTTGCATCACATTTTAAGCTTTCCCATCTGACCCCAGCTCACACATCTTTTGTCTTGCAGAGTGTTTAATGGCCTCTCTTGCTGCCCCTAAATATTTGCGAAGGTCATAAAGATCTTGATTGCTTATTAATATTTCTCGAACAGTTTGAGTGAATAGAATTTGATTTTCCGTGTTGACATTGACCTTCGAGATCCCCATTGAAACGGCACGTTTGAGATGGTCACCAGGAATTCCGGTGCCTCCGTGCAGGGCAAGAGGAACTGAAGTTAGTTCCTTGACCTTCTCAAGGATATCAAATCTTAGATTAGGCTCACCTTTAACAAGACCATGAACCGTTCCAAGAGAAGGAGCAAGACAATTCACTCCTGTTTCTGCAGTGAATCTCTGACATTCTTCCGGGATGACGTAGCAAGCCTCTGAGATGTCAACAATCGTATCGTCTTCCTGACCGCTGATTCGCCCCAGCTCCGCCTCAACCGAAACTCCGAACTTCTCTGCGGCTTCCACTACCTCTTGGGTGAGCCTTATGTTTTTTTCCAAAGGCAGGTGGGATCCATCGATCATCACAGAGGTGAACCCGGCTTTCATGGCGTGAACGCATTGCTCCACTGAAGTGCAATGATCAAGGTGGATGGCAACGGGGACATGTATTTCATATTCTTTAACTAATGATCTTATTGCAGAAGAGACTACGCTAAACCCGCCTAAATATTGCAGGGCCGCTTCGGTTACTCCAATAATAATAGGAGAACGTTCCTCCTGTGCTGCCTGCAGAAATGCTTGAATGAATTCTAGACTATTGGCATTAAATTGACCTACCGCATACTTCTCTTTTGATGCTTCGATCAGCATTTCTTTCAAAGAAACAATGGCCATATCATCGGTCTCCCTCCACCTGAGATTAATCTATCCTGATCTTCATGACAATCAGTGAAGGGATCGAACTCATTTGAACTAGCCTCTATATCCTAGTCTTATGGAGATCTTCCTTGACACATCCATCATACTGTCTTTGAGTTCGCCCAATCTCCTGGTTGTCATGCGGGTTGTTGGACCTGATATGCTAAAGGCAGCAATGACCCTTCCTGTATGGTCAAAGATCGGCGCAGCAATGCATGTAATTCCGATCTCATTTTCCTCCAGATCCAAAGCGTACCCCTGCTTGCGAACTTCAATCAGGTGGTCCAATAAATCGTCTTTGTTTACAATTGTAAAGGGGGTATGCGGGTCAAAAGCGTACCGATCAAATATATCAAGTACCTCTTTCTGCGGGAGATAAGCTAAAATCACTTTCCCTACAGAAGTGCAATGCATCGGTGCTCTCGTTCCTACTTTGGAGTGCATGCGCAGGGTTTCATTACCCTCCAATTTCTCTATATAAACGACCTCTCCGCGATCGTAAACGACAAGGTGTATCACTTCGTTTGTAAGTTCTTCCAATTCCTTCAAAAACGCCCTTGCTTCTTTCCGAAGATCAATCGAATCCAGCAATGAAGAACTAAGTTCTAAAATTTTATATCCTAGTTTGTACCGCTCCGTTTCGGCATCTTGTTCCGCATATCCATGTCGAACAAACGTGGAAAGCATACGGTAGACAGATGTCTTATTTAAGCCGATTTCCCTAGAAATTTCGGTTACCCCGTAACCGTCTCTTTTATTTTTAAGCAAATCTAAAATGTGTAGCGCACGATCTAGCGATTTAACAAGATTGTCATCATTCGACATATGTGATACCTCTCTGTACTTTTGTCATAAACTCTTTTGCTATAAGTATATCACATATGAAATTATTCAAAATGAGCACCATGTTAAATCGATCTTAACTTATTTTTTAGAGCTTATTCCAAGCCTTTACCAGTGTTCTTTTAGACTGGGCAATCAAGATCTCTGATGTCTCGTTTCCGACAGGCTTCACTTCAAATGCCACCACATTCGAGGATCCTTCTCCAATATACCCAATCTCCATTAATACCTTCAAATATTCAGTCAGCTCGGCAACATCGTTTTCCCCTCCGGGATAGCCGAATCGAGGGTGCTGATCCCCATACGCCGGATCAGCCGGATCCTTAATGTAGCAGTTTCCGATATGAGCATGATTTAGGAAGTCTCTTGCAGTATAAAGAGCATCCCTTGAGGTCTCCCGCTGCATGGGCAAGTGACTGAGATCGAGCATGAGGCCGAACGTCGGATCCGTTTTTCTGACTTCTTGAGCCACTTCTACCGCTAAGCGGTTCGGGCCGATTAGACATTTTTTATCCGTTACATCGTCAAACGTCTCCAAGGAAATGATCAGATCTCCTTTGCTTCGGGCATACTGGCAAATTTCATTTAACGATTGGATAAGTAAACCGATTGCTTGGTCTTCATTTTTTTCCGGCTTCGGCCCACTAAGCAACCCTAGTTTGGCTGCATTCAGTTCATAGGCTTGATCGATAGCCCCTTTTATTAGACTTACGGCATGGTTACGCTTCTCTTCATTAAATGAGTTTAAATCCGCCTTATTTCTTAACAGAACCGGCTGAGCTCCTAGACCAACCGTCATTCCTCCGGATTGAAGCATTTGGGATACCGTTTTGCGTTTTTGCGAATCATTGATCTGAGTAAGTTCAATGGAAGAAAAAAAATCATCCGTGATAATCTGATTGACGGTCTCAATAATCGGACCATCCCCGCCCATGGTTTGCGGGAATGCCATAAAATGGACGATGCCGACCTGCATATACTGCTGTAAATCCCCTTTCATATCTTACCGCTCCTCTCATGTTTTCTTCTCCCTCTCCACTTATCGAAGGGGAGAGGGAGAAAACCGAATCAAAAGTCTTATAGGGTGTTGGAATAATTGAAACCCGTTAACGAACCATTATTGGAAAATTGGCATACCTCGTCGTTAGAAACCACCACTTCGATTAGATAAGGCTTTCCAAGCTCAACTGCACGCTTCAATGCAGGTTTAATATCTTTCCAATCGACTACGCGTTCTCCGCGAACACCCATTCCTTCCGCTGTTTTGACGAAGTCGATGCCAAGGTCTCCATTGTCAGAAAGTTCGTTTCTGTACTCTAGGTCGGTTGAAATTCTGCGCTCGTCATAGAACCAATTTTGTTGCTGGCGAATCAGGCCAAGCAATCCATTATGGAGCACGAATACAATCACGGGAATATTGAATTTCGCAGCCGTTGCTAAATCCTGAAGGGACATCCCTAAGCTTCCGTCCCCAAGGATGTTTACACTTTGGCGTTCAGGGAAAGCCAGCTTTGCGGCCATAGCAGCCCCTAGCCCCCAACCCATCGTTCCTGCACCGCCCGTGATCAGATAGGTACGCGGCACATAGGTTTCGAACAATTGACAAGACCAGATCTGGCTAATTCCGCAGTCGTGCGATACGAAAGCATCCCGATCCAAAAATTCGCGAAGTTCTCTAAGAGCTCGTTGCGGCTTAATCGGTGTATCATCATAATCCGTCTTGCGGGCATATTTCGCGCGTTCTTCCGTCAAATCGAGCTTATTTCCGACTTCTGCTGCAGCAGCTACAGTAGAGCCTAGTTTTTTATAAGCTTCTGCAAGCTTAACCATGAATGACTTTACGTCTGAAACGACTCCCAACTCCGTAGGCACAACCTTGCCCAGCTCTTTTTTGTCAATATTGACATGAATGATTTTTGCATCATGCTTGAATATTCCGACATTACCAGTGCTGCGATCAGCAAAACGGCCTCCAAGGTTGATCATCAGATCGGACTCCAGGATAGTTTTGTTCCCATAAGGTGTATCGAGCATCGTACCCATCCGTCCGGCAAATAATGGGTGATCGTTAGGGAAACTATCCATTCCCATGCACGTTGTCACGACCGGGATTTGAAGAGTTTCAGCTAGTTCTCTTAATTCTTCTTGAGCGTCGGACAAAGTCACGCCGCCTCCTGAGATTAAGACAGGCTTTTTGGAGTCCTTCAGGAATTCAAGAACATTTTCAATATCTTTATCCGTTGCTTGAGGCAACACTTCAGGTTCGCTCGATGCAATCAGCTCATCTAGATCCACTTCGATTTCAACTTTTTGCTCATTAATTGGAAGATCGATTAATACAGGGCCCTTTCTGCCTTTCGTTGCCGTTTCCCATGCCTCATGAATCAATTCAGCTGCCTTCGACCCATCGGTTAATTGATAAGCCGCCTTCACTACTGGTTTTGCCATTTCTACAATAGGAGCTTCCTGAAATTGCATCGTGCCAAGAAGCGTCGATTTCTGTTGCCCAGTCAAAGCGATCATCGGGATGGAATCCATCCATGCTCCGTATAATCCGGTCAAGAAGTTGGTACCTCCAGGTCCGGATGTAGCCGCACACACTCCTACTTTTCCGGTTGCCCGGGAGTAGCCATCTGCCATGAATGCACCAGTCTGTTCATGGCGAACAACGTAGGATTCAATCTTTGTAAGTTCCCGAACCGCATCATACACAGGCAGAATCGCCGCACCAGGCACCCCATAGATTTGTGTCACTCCGCGCTTTTCCAGATAAAGAGCGATTGCTTCTGCTGCTGTCATTTTTTGCTTTGCCATTTTTATTCCTCCTCATGTTCTTTGTTTATCGATTTAATAGATCTAACAATTTCCGCTAGCGTGTATCGGTCACCAACATTGCCTGGAAATACGATGTAAGGGATCTGAGGAATTCTTGCCTCGTCACCCGTCAGCCAAACCGGGACCCCCGCTGCCGCTTGGCCTAATATTTTTGCTTTTTTCACCTGCAACCCTTGGGTAGCAATATCGCTGGAGGTGATCCCTCCTTTTGCGATAATGAATTGCGGCTTAACCCGAAGCGTATTGACGATTTCTGCCAAGCTATTGGATATGGTTTGACTGATCGTCAAATTGGCTTCTTTGCTTTGCGCCGTGATGACCTTCCTGCTGGTAAACAGGACGACATCCAATCCATGGGAGATACGTTCCTCAACACATTCTTTTACCTTCTCTATCTCCTTTTCGCGCATAGCTGGATTTAACAGCTGATCCGCTCCAATTTCAATCGTTTCAGTCGAAAACTCATGAATCAGTTCATTCAATTGTTCTGTCGTTTTTCTCGTATGCGAACCAACAATGATTAAGCCGCCATGACCCTCCGCTTCAGGTGCTATCATTTCTTTTGAGGTAAGAAACGGTCGATCGCCAATTCCGGCAAATGATTTCACAAAGGATGCAGCGGTTCGAAACAAATATCGCTTGCCTTGTTCAATGGCCCGAACTAATGCCAGCGAAACAATGTCCAAATCCCCATAGGATGCTGCATTGACAATGACGGGAGAATTATTTTCAATCGCTAGCATTTTTTGCAGCACGCGTTCGACGCCGCCTATTCGAATATCTTCGATCGTAATCGACTGTACTTCATCAATCTGTTGGGCGCCTCCTTTTTCCACTACCCATTGAGGCAGATGCGCGTCTGAAAAACCGAATACGGCATCTTTGGCAAATTCAGTTTCATGGACAGGAACAAGGTGATCTCCTTCCTGAAGATAGTGCGTATCCCCAAGCGTGTATCTTCCTGCCTCGAAAAAGGCTGGAATGATGAGATGGCCATCGAAATGCATTTTATTGCTAATGTACAGCTCTTCCGCCGGAACATTGATTTCTAAAGGATAGTGCCCTCGAAGGGTAGAATCCCCTCGGCTGATGACAATAAAATCAATAGCTAATTCCTGTGAAACCTCTGTAAGGTTTTGCATAATCTCCCTATTGATCATTTCTGCCATTTGCGGCGGATAGCTTCTGGTGTTCGTGAGAATGTAAAGAACAATTCGATCATCCATCAAGCCTTGGCGCAGCCAATCTTTCGACCAATCGGTAATAACATAAATATCATGGACGGTTTGCACACCTGTGGGATCATCATCCAGCACGATGATTTTCCTGCCGCTTTGCAGCCACTGCTGTCTAATTTCTTTCCGCAAATTGTTATCCGCCGTTAGAGGAGGAAGGGATTGAAAGACTTCATCC
>JBEQAI010000185.1:0-7045 GCA_041640415.1 Ammoniphilus sp.
ACGGGATGGTTGGGGGATCGGAGACCCGTCAATGCCATGGAAATAACCAGCTTATTCTTCAATATTAAGAAGGAACAGCTGACAGAAGCTCTGATGTTGGGCTTTAGTCAAGTCGCCAAAGAGAGAGTATCGCGCAAGTTTATGACAAGGATTAGAGAAGTATGCTCTAAACAGATTGAAGTGATGAGTTCGATTTTAGACGAAGATTTCCTCTCTTCTTCCGGTTCGTGGGAGCCGCATGTCACGGATTCGACGGTCGCTCCTTTTTCCGATAAGCTGATGATGTTTCACGGCCAAACCATGCTTAACTCTTCCATTATTTATTTTGGGGCGGGACTCGGAGCAGCGCTTCGAAGAGATCTTGGAGTTCATTATTCACGAGCGATTGCCGAGCGCCTGAAACTAGCAGAAGATGGCATGAATATTGCCATTGAACATGGCTGGGTAGAGAAGCCGCCTCAAGCCGAGGATCGAAAAGCGTTAACCAAGGCATAGCCTTGGTTTTTTCTCATGAAAAAAGAAAAGCCGCCAGCACGAAACTGGCAGCTATGTCCAAAAGGAGGTGGTTACTTATTATGCTCCAATTCTTAGGGCTTATACCATATACTTGATAATTCCCATAAAGTTAATTGTAAAAAGAAATTGACAGAGAGGGAGCCCGGCACTATACTACTTACAGTATCAATTCCAACTGTTTTTATCTGAATTGGAGGAAGAGACAGTGTTCTTAACCGTAAGTCAGCTCAAGAAAGCTTTCCCCCAAAAGAATAAAGAAGATTATACCGTTTTTAGTAAGATAGAGTTCCAAGTTCAAGAAGGGGAGTTTGTGTCGATTTTAGGACCCTCTGGATGCGGGAAATCTACCTTGCTTCATATTATCGGCGGACTAGAGCACCCCACAGAAGGAAAAGTATTGATGAACGGACAGGAAATCTCGGAAGCAGGACCTGACCGAGGCTTCGTGTTCCAAGAGGCAGCCCTGATGCCTTGGTTATCCGTTCAAGAAAATGTCATGTTCGGGCTCAAGCACCTGCCAAAAGAGGAAGCCAAGCAGGTAGCTCTTGACCATCTGAAGCTTGTTCATCTCAGTCGATTTGCCGATTCTTATCCCCATGAGCTTTCCGGAGGGATGAGACAGCGTGTATCAATCGCGCGAGCGCTGGCCATGAATCCGAACGTTCTCTTGATGGATGAACCCTTTGGAGCATTGGATGAGCAAACCAGGATGATGATGCATAAGGAGCTTCAAGACATCTGGATGAAGACGAAGAAAACCATCCTCTTCATCACCCATAATATCCGAGAAGCCATTCAGCTTTCGGACCGCATTATCGTGATGGGAACGCGTCCAGGCAGGATCATGAAAGAGATCACCGTAGACATTCCTCGCCCTAGACCATCGACCCATCCAGACTTTATACAGTTGGAGACGGAAATTATGGATCAGCTATCCGGCGAGATCTCCAAAGTCATGCAGGAGGAACTCGGATATGACTATAGCATTTAGAAGAATCGTATTCTTTGGCGGATTGTTGTTGCTGTGGGAGTTTGTATTTCGCCTTCAATTATGGACGCCGACCATGTTTCCGGGGCCTGTTGGGGTTGCCGACGCCTTGTTTACGGGGTTAAAGGAAGGAACGCTCGTTCTAGCCACCCTTAACAGTATGAAGAGGCTGCTTCTTGGTTTCGTGATCGCCGTCATTATCGGAACATTAATTGGCGTAATGCTTGCCAAGTATAAATGGGCAGATGAGACGATTGGCTCTTTGGTCATCGCCCTGCAAAGTATCCCAAGTATCGTATGGCTTCCGTTGGCTATGGTATGGTTCCACTTCTCAGAAAAGGCCATTATCTTTGTCGTTATCTTAGGTGGAATGTGGTCCATGATCATGAACATGCGGATGGGCTTTAAGAATGTTCAGCCAATCCTGATTAAAGCAGCCAAAACCATGGGATCCACCGGCTTTGATTTATTCCGTCGAGTCATGATCCCTGCATCTATTCCTTATGCGATTACGGGGATGAGATTATCTTGGGCTTTTGCCTGGAGAGCGCTGATGGCGGGAGAACTTATCGGGCCTGGACCTGGCTTGGGCTATATGTTGATCTTTAGCCGGGATATGGGAAATATGAACCTCGTTGTAGCCTTAATGGTGATTATTGCGGTGATCGGAGCGATTATGGACTATGTCGTATTCCAGCCGCTAGAGAAAAAAGTATTAACGCGTTGGGGATTTGAAAAAGCAGCCTAGCGCTATGAGATGAGAGAGGATGATCATAATGAAAAAGTTTAAGTTAGCTTTATTAGCTACCACGATATTGGGCAGCATGATGCTGACCGCTTGCGGTGGATCTGACAGTCAAACTACAGCCTCCACAGAAAAGCAGGAAATCCGATTGGGCTACTTCCCGAATCTTGACCATGCCCCTGCGATTGTAGGCGTGAAGAAGGAAATCTTTGCAAACCAATTAGAAGGAACGAAAATATCGACTCAAGTATTCCCGGATGGAAATGCCTTTATGGACGCCTTGAACAGTAATAACCTCGATATTGGCTATGTAGGGCCAGGACCTGCAATCAATCGTTTCCTGAGCGGAAATGACGTTGTGATTTTAGCTTCTGCGGCGAATGGAGCAACCTTGGTTGTTGCTCGTGAAGGTTCAGACATCGCGACGGTGAAGGACTTGGATGGAAAGAAATTCTGCTCCCCAGGAATCGGGTGCACCCATAACGTACAGCTAGAAAAAATGATGGCAGACCTAGGTCTTTACTCTAACCGTACCGGCGGTACTGTTATTCATCAGAAGCAAAACCCTGCGAACGTTCAAGCTTTATTTGAAACCAAGCAAATGGATGCAGCTGCATTGCCTGAGCCTTGGGGAACGTATCTAGTGGAAACCGCTGGAGCAAAAGTTATCGTGGAATGGGATGAAGTGGCTTGGGGAACGACGCTTCCAAGTGTAGTGCTAGTTACTCGTAAAGCGTTTATGGAAGAAAACCCAGAGCTAGTGAAAAACTTCTTGAAGAGCCATGTTGAGGCGATTAATTACGTGAACAACAATAAAGAGGACTCTATTAAGGCCATCAATGAATCTTTATATGAACTTACACAGAAGAAGCTTCCAGAAGAAGTATTAACGAAGTCTTGGGATCGTATGACCTTCTCAGCGGATGTGCATCAGGATGCCCTGCAAGAATGGGCGGATGCTTCCTATGATTTGAAGTTCATTAAAGAGCAGCCTAAATTAGATGGTTTAGTGGATCTTACCTTGCTGGAGCAAGTTACAGGAAAATAATATAATGAGAGAGAAGCTTGTTTACCCATGCTTCTCTTTTCTTTTATATAGTCCCTAAAATTTAAAGGAGATGTTAAGAGATGAATGTCTTTCAAAATATAGCGGAGCTTGTCGGCAGAACACCTCTTGTCCGTTTACAGCGCATTGTCCCAAAGGGAGCCGCTGATGTCTATGTGAAAATAGAAAAATTCAATCCTTCCGGAAGTGTGAAGGATCGCGCGGCTTATAATCTGATTGTTACAGCGGAAGAGCAAGGGCTTATTCAGCCTGGGGATACAATCATCGAGCCGACGAGCGGGAATACCGGCATCGGATTGGCGATGATGGCTGCAGCTAAAGGCTATAAGGCGATCTTGATTATGCCAGATAACATGTCTAAAGAGCGTATTAATTTATTAAAAGCTTATGGAGCGGATGTCGTCTTAACTCCGGCTGAACAGAGAATGCCAGGCTGTATAGCCAAAGCGTTGGAACTGCAGAAGGAGATCCCTGGAAGCTTTATTCCCCAACAGTTTGAGAATAAGGCGAATCCTGATATTCACCGCGTAACAACCGCTGTGGAGATCTTAGAGCAAATGCAAGGGAATCTCGACGCCTTTGTAGCCACTGCAGGGACAGGGGGGACGATTACGGGAACAGGGGAGACCCTCCGTGAGAAGTTGCCGAATATTCATATCGCGGTTGTAGAGCCGAAGGGATCTCCGGTATTATCCGGTGGGAAGCCCGGTCCGCATAAATTGGTAGGTACAAGCCCAGGCTTTGTCCCTCAGATCCTCAACACCAGTGTCTATCATGAGATTATCCAAATTGCCGATGAAGAAGCGATCCAAACCACGCGTGACTTAGCCCGTCTAGAAGGTCTCTTGCTTGGTCCTTCATCTGGGGCATCCGTGTTTGCTGCCATCACCGTCGCTAAAAAATTAGGTGAGGGCAAGCGAGTGGTTTGCATTGCTCCAGATACGGGAGAACGCTATCTAAGCATGAACCTTTTCGAGTAAGACTATAATGGATAAATAAAAAGGAGAGTACTATGCCCCCATTTGTCTTTAATGTTCTTCCGCTCGTTTTAGTTATCAGCGGAATTATCATTCGATATTCTGGCTATGATTTTGTTGGATTTTTAATGGTGACCATCGGGTTTGCCTTGATGGTTGTGCGAAAGTGGATGGATAAAAACGCGTCTAATTTCGTGAGGTACCTGTATACGAGTCTACTTGTTCTGTATATCTATTTGTTTTTCTCTACAGCTTAGAACATTCGGGAGTCCTGCGGGATTCCTTTTTTCTTTTTTGGATGGGGACGAGATAGTATAATGTATTTCAAGCAGATGAAAAATAAATCCACGAAGATCAGGAAACGGAGAATGAATATATGACGACGACGACATTAGACCAAAGGGTTCTTTCTATATTAGAAGATAAAATTGAAGTCATCCCAACGGAGGAAGGTGCCATTTATTTAGTCGGTCCTATCCAATTGCCGGTGAATCTACATAACGATACGGTTAAATTCCAGTGGTATTGCTGGCTTAAGTGCAAGGAAGTGATCGAGGGAACGAGAGGAATCATCGATAAGTTATCGAGTGTTAACCTCGCTGAACTGCAGCAGTCCAGCGTGCTGGTTTATGGGGATTTCCAGGAGGCAGAAGAGGCGTTGATTCGCTTTCACTCCATTTGCCATACCGGAGACATCTTTGGCAGTAAACGCTGTGATTGCGGGTACCAGCTCAAGCAGGCCATGGCTCATATTGTGGAGCATGGAGCAGGAGCGGTGTTTTATCTGGCCAACCACGAGGGAAGAGGGATAGGCCTGTTTAGTAAAGCGATGGCCTATGTGTTGCAAGAGAACGGCTACGATACAGTTGACGCTAATTTAGAGCTTGGGTTTAAAGATGATAGCCGCAGCTATAAGGATGCCATAGAGGTGCTTCGAGTGCTTCGCAATCAACCGGTTACTCTCATTACGAATAACCCGAGAAAATTAGAGGCCCTTGAACAAGCGGGGATGAACGTAGCGGGAAGGGTCCAGCTATGGGGAGATGTATCAGAGTATAATGAAAACTATCTCCGGACAAAAAGAGAACGTTCAGGCCATCTCAAAGGAGAAGGGTGTTGTCCCAATGACTAGTCATGAATTTTATATGAATCTGGCGTTGCAGAACGCCCAAGCGATGAAAGGACAAACGGATCCTAATCCCTTAGTTGGAGCGGTTATTGTCAATGATAATCGCATCGTTGGTATCGGAGCCCATATGAAGGCGGGGGAGCCCCACGCAGAAATCCATGCTATTCGCATGGCGGGAGAACAAACGCAAGGAAGCACGATGTACGTAACGCTAGAGCCTTGTTCCCATTATGGAAGAACAGGCCCTTGTGCTTTAGCTGTGGTACAGGCAGGAGTCAAGAAAGTGATCGTAGCAACCCTCGATCCCAATCCCCTTGTTGCAGGGAATGGGGTGAAAATCTTGCAAGAAGCCGGTATTGAGGTGATTGTGGGCGTAGGAGAAGCGGAATCCCAAAAAATGAATGAAGTGTTCAATAAATTCATTACGAATCGTCGGCCCTTCGTCACGTTGAAATCCGGCATTACCCTAGATGGGAAAATCGCAACCTCCACTTCAGACAGCAAGTGGATTACCTCGGAAGAAGCAAGGCATGACGTACATCACTTGCGCAATCAGCATCAAGCCATCCTTGTCGGCGTGAACACCGTATTGAAGGATAATCCTGAACTAACGACCCGCATTCCTTATGGCCGGAACCCCATTCGGGTGATCTTGGATTCGTCCTTGCGCATTCCGCTGGATTATAAGGTGGTTACGGATGGCCTAGCCCCCACTTGGATTTTCACGAGCCAGCGCTATTCGGTGGAGAAAAAAGAACAGCTCGAGCGCCAAGGGGTCAAAGTGTGGGTGACAGACGGAGCAGAGCAAGTTCATATCAAAGACGTGGTGAGATTACTAGGGGAAGCCTCTGTATCCTCGGTTCTTATAGAAGGAGGAGGCGAGGTCAATGCGTCCTTCATTGAACATCAACTAGTCGATAAAGTCGTCCTCTATATGGCGCCCAAGCTCGTGGGGGGCAGAGCAGCCCCGACCTTCCTTGAAGGACAAGGGGCTGAGAAGATGCGGGATGCTCTTGATTTGACGGATGTGAGTGTCACGCCCATCGGAAAAGACTTTAAGTGGGTGGGGTATCCGGTTTATCGGTAATTAGGTCCTTAAGCTCTGACCAGCATTCAATTCGTGGGAATTGGATATGCTGGTTATAGGAGTTTGCCTTGGCATAGACTCGGGTATTCAGATCCATCAGGGTCTCCAATACAGCAGGCTTATCGTCAAAGTAATAATCCAGACCTAGTTCTTGAATAATATGTATCTTCTCTTTATCATCCATTCCGCAATAGAAATGACCGTCTTGAACAGGAAAGCCGTTTTCCTTCATCCACTGGAGGGTACGTTCGCCGTGTTCCTTCGGTCTTGCAGTAATATAATAGATCTCATGACCTTGCCTGTCCAATTCTTGAAGGGTCTCTACGGCATAAGGGAAAGGCGGACAAGCAGAGTAATAGATTTCATCCGAGTGGTCAAGCCACATCTGATGACCTTGCTGCTTCGTTAAACCGAATAAATCGTGAATTTCTAAGGTTGGTAGCTGGTTGAATTTTTCTAAGTCGACTTGTTGGGCTAGTTTTTGGTTATAAAGGTGAAAGGCATATTCACGCAATTTAATCAGGGTATCATCTATAT
>JBEQAI010000186.1:0-7017 GCA_041640415.1 Ammoniphilus sp.
CTTGTTTACTACCTTAGCGGATGCGCACATCAACGTGGATGTTATTATCCAGAGCTCCTACGAATCGGCTTTAACCAATATTTCCTTTTCAGTATCGTCAGATGACCTTCCTCGCACACTAGAGATCTTAAAGCTAAATAAAGAAAAGCTGGGTTATGAAGAAATTCTCTCAGAAAAAGGGCTAGCGAAGGTCTCCATTGTAGGGGCTGGAATGGTAACCAATCCAGGGGTAGCCGCGAATATGTTTAAAGTGCTTGCAGAAGCCAATGTAAACATTAAAATGGTTAGCACCTCCGAAATCAAGGTTTCGTGTGTGATTCCAGCTACCATGTGCGAAGTTGCAGTTCAGAGCTTGCATACGGCGTTCGGGTTGGATGCAGCAGAAAAAGCCATCGTTCAAGGGTAAATGAAAAGAGCGCTAAAGTTACATAGCGCTCTTTTCCGTGTCGATCACGACCTGAATGAAAGCCTGAGTTCCGCCTTTTTGCTCTTGAACGGTAAGGGAGGCGGCGCAGTAGTGTCCTGTAAGCTTCTCCATGGCCCCCGCAATGAAGCCGGCTTCTAGATGGAGTGTTTTTTCCAGACGTTTTTTAGGAAGCAGGTTTAAGCGGTTATGTGTCAGACGATACAAGATAGAAGAGGGTGACTGCTGCTCCAAATTCACTTGTCCGAGATCAAGCTGATTAAAGATATCCTCCAGCTCATCGGCCATCTTGATTTCTAAATGATTTCCCATTTCTTTTCCTACCCAGTATAGGATATGAGGCTCACTATCCCCGAGGACGATCTCCAGCAATTTTTCTCGGAAAAAAAGATAACCAAGCAAGGAATTGGAAATACTTTCTGGAGGCAAAAGAATCCTTTCTTGAAATAGGGATGAAACAGCAATGCTTTGTCGCATGGGTTGTCCCTCCTCAATAAGTGGTGTTAGTCCAATCTATGAGAAGAGGGGAAGATATATGAAAATCTATTTTGACAATTATCTATCCTTTCTTGACGCTAGGTAGTTCAAGGAGTAAAATAAATTTGTCACAATTTGTCCAATCCTTCGGGGCTTCCACTGGAAGCTTTTCCTATGCAGTTGAATATGGGCTGCATACTAGCTGTCGCATCCCATTGTGGGAATCTTCGCACTAGCGCCAGCTAATGTTTTCATGCTTTTTTGGAATAAGAAGACAGATGGTATAAGGGGGAGTGCTGCTAGAGAGAGAAATATAAGATAGGGAAGATGGAGATTTCAGAAAGAAAAAAGAGGGAAAAACAATCTGTTCTAATTACTGAAAGGGGGCCGCATTATGGCAGCCAATCGTCACTTCTTTAACAGGAAGCTTCATTCCTTGTTAGGGGTTATTCCAGTGGGCGGATTTCTAATTGTCCACTTAATGGTAAACTTTTTTGCGACTGAAGGAAAAGAGCGTTTTACCGAACAGGTAAAAGTTATGGAAAGCATTCCTTTTCTTGTTATCGTTGAAATCCTATTTATTTTCTTGCCTTTGTTGTATCATGCTGTATATGGGCTTTATATTGCCTTTCAAGCAAAACATAACGTGGCTAACTATGGATACTTCCGTAACGTTATGTTCTTCCTGCAACGTGTAACAGGCGTTATCACCTTGATCTTTATTGTTTGGCACGTATGGCAAACACGCGTTCAGATCGCTATTCAAGATATACATCCAGAAGGCTTTTTTGATATGATGGTAGACATTTTTAATAATCCTTTTATGATCGCATTCTACGTGATTGGATTGTTGTCTGCGACGTTCCACTTCAGTAATGGAATGTGGTCTTTCTTAGTATCTTGGGGAATTACCGTTGGTCCAAGGGCACAACAAATATCTTCGTATGTTTGGTTAGGTTTCTTTGTTATCCTGTCCTATATTGGGCTAATGGCCATGTTCGCCTTTATCAACCCAGTAGATGTGGCAGCAATCAAAGGATAGGGGGAGAAACAAAATGAGTAAAGTCATAATTGTAGGTGGCGGATTAGCAGGTTTGATGGCCACCATTAAAATTGCAGAAGCAGGCGTGCCTGTTGATTTGTTTTCACTAGTTCCTGTAAAAAGATCTCACTCCGTATGCGCCCAAGGCGGGATTAACGGAGCGGTAAATACAAAAGGGGAAGGCGATTCTCCTTACGAACACTTTGACGATACGGTATACGGCGGTGACTTTTTAGCCAACCAGCCTCCAGTAAAGGCCATGTGTGATGCTGCACCAGGAATCATTTACATGTTTGACCGTATGGGCGTTATGTTTAATCGTACACCAGAGGGACTCATTGACTTCCGTCGCTTTGGAGGTACCAAGCATAGCCGTACTGCTTTCTCTGGTGCCACTACAGGTCAGCAATTATTGTATGCACTAGACGAGCAAGTGCGTCGTCACGAAGTTAATGGATTAGTTACTAAGTATGAGCACTGGGAATTCACGTCTATTGTTCAGGATGACGAAGGAACCTGTCGCGGAATCGTGGCTCAGAATCTTCGTTCCATGGAGATTAAGTCCTTCCCAGCTGACGCTGTTATCTTAGCTACTGGAGGTCCTGGAATTATCTTTGGTAAATCCACGAACTCGGTTATCAATACCGGAACAGCGGCTTCAGCGGTTTATCAGCAAGGCGCTCATTACGCGAATGGAGAATTTATTCAGATCCACCCAACAGCAATTCCAGGAGACGATAAGCTTCGCCTTATGAGTGAATCGGCTCGTGGGGAAGGTGGACGCGTTTGGACATATAAAGACGGTAAGCCTTGGTACTTCCTTGAAGACAAATATCCAGCTTACGGAAACCTTGTACCTCGTGATATCGCGACTCGCGAGATCTTCCACGTGTGCGTAGACCAAAAGCTGGGGATCAATGGAGAAAACATGGTTTATCTAGACCTGTCTCATAAGGATCCACGTGAATTAGATATTAAACTTGGCG
This sequence comes from Ammoniphilus sp., assembly GCA_041640415.1. Taxonomy (GTDB): domain Bacteria; phylum Bacillota; class Bacilli; order Aneurinibacillales; family RAOX-1; genus YIM-78166. The sequence continues at coordinate 2,930 of JBEQAI010000186.1, forward strand.
GTATCATCGAAATTTATGAGAAGTTCATGGGAGAAGATCCTCGCAAAGTTCCAATGAAGATTTTCCCTGCTGTTCACTATTCCATGGGCGGACTGTGGGTCGATTATGATCAGCACACGAATATCAAAGGATTGTTTGCTGCAGGTGAATCTGATTATTCCCAGCACGGAGCGAACCGCTTAGGTGCGAACTCCTTATTATCTGCTGTATTCGGCGGAATGGTTGCAGGACCAAAGGCAGTGGAATACATCAAGGGATTAAGTAAATCTGCTACAGATATTTCCAGCAAGTTCTTTGATCAACAAACGAAAAAAGACCAGCAGAAGTTTGATGACATCCTCAAGATGGATGGCAGCGAGAACGCCTATATGATCCATAAGGAACTTGGCGAGTGGATGCTGGATAACGTAACCGTAGTACGTTTCAATGACCGTCTGAAGAAAACAGATGACAAGATTCTTGAACTCATGGAACGATACAAGAAAATCAATGTAAGCGATAGTGCAAAGTACAGCAACCAAGCTGCATCTTTCACTCGTCAGCTGTGGAATATGCTTGAGCTAGCCCGTGTAATCACCATCGGAGCTTTGAACCGTAACGAAAGCCGTGGAGCTCACTATAAGCCAGAGTTCCCTGAGCGTAACGATGAAGAATTCATGAAGACCACGATGGCAACTTGGAGCCAGAATGGACCGCAGTTCCATTACGAAGATATCGATGTATCCTTAATTGCTCCACGTAAGCGTGATTACACGACTGATAAGAAGGGAGCGAAGAAATAATGTCTGAGAGAAACGTAACCTTTGTTATTACTCGTCAAGATGGTCCAGAAGGCAAGCCTTATACAGAGGAGTTTTCCATTCCTTATCGTCCGAATATGAACGTCATCAGTGCATTGATGGAAATTCAACGTAATCCCAAAAATGCAAAAGGTGAAAATGTAGCACCGGTTGTATGGGAGTCAAATTGCTTGGAAGAGGTTTGTGGAGCTTGTTCTATGGTTATCAACGGGAAGCCAAGACAGGCGTGTACGGCTCTGGTTGACAAGCTAGAACAGCCTGTACGTTTAGCCCCAATGAGCACGTTCCCCGTTGAGCGTGACCTTATTATCAATCGTAACCGCATGTTTGATGCGTTGAAGCGTGTGAAAGCATGGATTCCGATTGACGGTACGTATGATTTAGGTCCTGGACCTCGTATGCCAGAAGCGGATCGCCAATGGGCCTATGAGCTTTCTAAGTGCATGACCTGCGGAGTTTGTATGGAAGCTTGCCCTAACGTGAACGACAAGTCTCCATTCATTGGTCCATTTGCAGTGTCTCAGGTTCGCCTTTTCAATGAGCATCCAACAGGTAAGATGAATGCACACGAGCGTTTAGAAGGCCTAATGGATGACGGTGGAGTAACAGATTGCGGTAACTCGCAAAACTGTGTACAATCTTGTCCGAAGGGTATTCCATTAACAACTTCTATCGCGGCAATGAACCGAGCTACTACTCTTCATAGCATCAAGAAGTTCTTTGGATCTTAATAATTAGTAAAGATAGGGTGTCCCTTAGGGGATACCCTTTTTGCGTTCTTGGGGAGGACTGGAGCTTTACGAGAGCCACCAGCCTTTGAGCACGTATCAATTAATCAAAAATCATCCATACTGTGATAAAGGGATAGAGGTGAATAGGATGTTCTTTCATGGGATCAAACTAGCTTTTTTAATTAAGCAGTTTCCTTTCCTTAACCCCGATGCACACGTATTATCCAAAAGTGATCTGCAGCTAAAGGATCGTCTTCATTTGATCCAGAAATTTGGCTTAGAACCTGTACATCTTTTGGAATCCTCCTCTACATACCCCATTAAAAAATGTTTAAATGAATGTTTTTCCTTTGGAGATATCATATTGGCTTACAGAAAGCTTGTTCCCCCGATTCTTCAGCTTAGTTCGCACGAATTAGGAGTTAATTGCTTGGATGTGCGCTCATGTTCTTACGTTTTTATTAAGCAGGTCGTGCATAAGAGTGAATTGCTCAAGCTCGGTTTAAACAAACCCATCTTTTTAGTCAAAACAATTGAAGGTGATAAGGGTTGAATCGAACAAAAAAACTGGCTATCGGCTTTTTTACAGGTTTGATCAACGGTCTAATTGGTGTGGGAGGTACGCTTCTCGTACCGGCACTTGTTCATCTTTTAGGAACGGAGAGGAGAATGGCTCATGGTACGTCGCTCGCCATCATTCTCCCTATTTCTTTTGTCAGTATCGTGATTTACAGCAAATCAGGGGCTATGCCTTTTGAGGCAGGGTTATGGATTTCTGCTGGAGGCTTATTTGGAGGCTATTTAGGAGCTAGGCTATTAAGAAGGATTTCACAGCTATGGCTGAAGCGCTTATTTTCTATCTTCATGATAATAGCTGGGATCAGGATGATATGGCCATGATAATAGGTCCGACTGCGTTGTTCCTTGCTCTTGGGTTGTTAATGGGGATCTTGTCTGGTCTAGGTTTAGGTGGGGGAAAGTTGCTCATTCCTGCCCTGGTATTATTGGCTGCCATGAGTCAGGCGGAAGCCCAGGGGGCAACACTGCTTTCTTTTGTCCCAATAGCGATTGTTGCCATTCTAACGCATATTCGCGAAAGGAATCTCGATTGGTCCTTGGTCGGATGGCTGGTAATAGGCGGGCTTGCAGGGGCGTTAATAGGTTCTAGAGTAGCTATGGGTCCCTTGCTGCCTTACCTCCGGTATATATTTGGACTGTTCTTGATTGGTCTTGGGATTTTCGAATTACTTGTAAAGGATAAGGTCAAGAAAAAAATGAACCGCTTTAATCCCTCTTGAATATACTGTAGGCGCAGGCCCAATCCCACTCTAAGCCCGCACCGTCAACCATGCCCGGTCATAGTATATTGTGACTGTATCCTTAGCCTTGTTATTGAGCCCGTAGCAAGGGAGGGGTAGGTACTTGAAAGGGAACGACCAGAAAGCGAAACCGTTGCTAACTAACCGGGAACGAGAAGTATTCGAGTTACTAGTTCAAGACAAGACAACGAAGGAAATTGCAAAGCAACTGTTTATCAGTGAAAAGACGGTACGCAATCACATTAGCAATGTGATGCAAAAGCTTGGTGTCAAAGGGAGAGCGCAAGCCGTTGTTGAGTTGCTAAAGTGTGGAGAGTTGAATTTCCCTGAGTAAACTCTCACAAGACACCAAACGGTCGTAATATCACATATCAGTTGTTGGTTGGTGAGTAGGACCCCCATATGACCCCCTGCGAAAGCAGGGGTTTTTGTTATACCGCATAGGAAATTAAGTTTACTTTAAATTGTTAAAGTAAAACTAATTTCCTATATGCATAAAAACCTTCCTCTAAAAGCGGTCTGGCTACTTTGAATTTACTCCGATAGGAGTTTTTTTAGTCTGGCAGGTCTAGTTGACTCAGTTTGGCAGTAATCAAATCTATCTCTTGTTCAGAAAGGTCGCTTAAAGCGAAGATTTGAACGCCATCGTTCTCGTCTAAAGCTAAATAGGCGGTCGGGGCAACGGAGCCTTGGCTATAGAAGAAAGTTGGCGGGGTGACTCCCATCATGCCCACGGTAAGCTCTACCGTACATTTATAAATAGGAATTAAACAAAAAGGTTGAATTGCAATGGGTTTGGCTATAAAAAAATCATATGCAGAGGAGTTTTGAATGATAGGATTCAATGATGCTTCACTCATGTAATCACGTCCTTTTATTCCACATTCCAATTATTACCTAAAAACGAAGAGTTTATTTCGAAAGAACACAAAAAGACCTCATTCCGAAAGGATGAGGCCTGAAATATATTAGTGTTTAAAAAAATCATGGTACTTCATATTGATTTCTGACCAAATAGGGGAATTGTGAGCAATTTCTATGTCGAGTTCTTCAAAGATCTCTAATAGGCTGGCACATAGGCTATATTTTCGTGATTGGTCTTTTTCGACCTTGATCAGACTAAGGAGATTTTCAGCTTCTTCTCTCATTAATTCACGGAAAAGGATTTCCCCATTTGCATTCACGAATCATTCACTCCTACTCTTGTTTGTTTACATTATAGCAAGCTTATTAATATT
>JBEQAI010000187.1:0-7001 GCA_041640415.1 Ammoniphilus sp.
TTGAACGTGCAACCTACATTTGAGACAATGAATACCCGTCGTTTCTTCAGCAAAGAGGAAATTGCCTCTTATCGCAATGAGTTAGCGGAAGAGTCTATGGAAGAGGCTATCGGAGTGGTAGAGGAATCAGGGATTAACTATATCAAGACAATTAGAGCGGGAGTACCGAAGCAAGAAATCTGCAATGAAGTAAAAGAAAGAGGGGGGAAGGTCAGGGCTATTGTCATGGGTTCCCGTGGGAAAGGACCTATCGTAGGCACCGTTATTGGAAGTGTCAGCTATGGTGTGCTGCACGAGGCGCCTTGCCCTGTTACGGTTGTTCCATAAGGGATTGAGTAATAAGGAAGAAGCCTTGTCTTGCGACAAGGCTTCTTCTTGTTTTACAAAAAAAGTTCTTTATACCCCGGTACGGCGGCGTTGGTTGTTAGCTTTTTTCGTTTGTTGGCTTTTCATCTTTGCGTTAGAACCTGCATGATAATTCGCATTCGCTCCGCCTGACGACTGTTGTTGCTTCTTGCTCGCTAACTTTTGACGAATTGCTTCTTGTAAACTGATTTTTTTTCTTTCCGTAGGCTCAGACATTAGAATAAATCCCCTTTATAATAAGAATAACAGTATTATAATACATTGTTACCGTTAAAAATACTCCTCACTCACATAATGAATATCCTTTATGAACACATTATGCGCATGGAGGTGAGAAACTTGAAAAACGAACCATTCACAAAGGTATATAATCTGTTGCCGGATGAGCAGCTTTCCCTTGAAGGAAGGAAGAAGGATTCTGAAACCTACGAAAAAGTATATGATTTGACACGAGAAGACCACGTTGAGCATGATCCTGATTATGAGGATCAGTAGGCGAGATGAATAACCGGACGTGCTCCGGTTATTTCTCCTTCAGGGGTAGTCAGCCCCATAAATTCCTCCAATCTGATAAAAAGAAAAAAGACTTCAGAAGTTGAAGTCCTTATTTTCCCTTCCACAAATATTTAAGCATTGATGACTTGGTTCAGTAGATTAGCCGCCTGATCTTCTTCGATTCCCTTAACTAAGACTAGCTCGCTAATGAGCATGTGACGGGCATTATCAAGCATTACCTTATCGCCGGTGGCGAGCTTCTTGCTTTTTTCTAGATACATGAGATCTTTAATGACTTCGACACCTTCGTAGATATCCCCGCTCTTCATCTTGGTCATATTGACGCGATGTCTCTGCATCGGATTCGAGATCGGTTCGAGTTTTCCGTCATTAATATTTTTTAAGACTTTTTCTAAAATGTCAGAGTCAACGACCTGTCGCAGGCCAAGGTTAGAGGTCTTGGTCATTGGAATCATGACTTGCATATTCTTCAGAGGCATGTTCAGGACATAGTATAGCTGTTTTTCCCCAAGAATTTCCTTCTCCTCAATGGCTTCAATTATGCCAGCCCCGTGCATAGGATAAACAACCTTGTCTCCGATTTGAAACAATCGAAACACCCCCTTATAGAGTCAACCTCTTCAGTATAGCATAATTTTGTAAATTTATCAAAAATAAGATATTATAGTTAAATTGCGTCAGATCCTGTTTTTTCTTTGCGAATAGAGTATTATTTGGGAGGAAAGGAAGGGAAAGACCATGCACATTCGATCCTGTCTGGTTATTGGGATCCTGTTAGGAATGTTTCTGTTAGGGGATAAATCTTACGCTGCCGAGGTAGGGGTGAGTGTAAATGATGAACAAGTTAGCTTCCCTGATGCTAAGCCATTTATCAGTAGTTCCAATCGGACGATGGTCCCTGTCCGCTTTATTTCGGAACATCTGGGGTACGAGCTAACTTGGAATGAGAAAGCCCAAACCATTAAATTCACCAAAAATAATAAGAACTTATACCTAAGGGTAGGATTACATGATTCGGTAATTATTCAGTCTCGTACGTATGTGCCTCTTCGATTTGTAGCCGAATCACTAGACGCAGAGGTGTTGTGGGACCAAAAGGGAAGGATAGCGAAGGTCTACCTTGACGAGATCGTGGAACCGACTGCTCCTGTAGATGAACCGGAGATCACAGACCAACCGGATGAAGTGCTCGTCCCAGCTAGCTCTAATCCGCAGGGGTGGAAGCAGAAGGCAACGGAGATCATTGAAACGGCCGAATTATTCTATGGAGTAGATTATCTTTATGGAGCAAAGGCAGGAAGGACAGATGTATTCGATTGCTCTTCGTTCACTCAGTATGTATATTGGAAAAATGGGATAAAGCTTAAACGAGCCTCGCGTCCGCAATTTCTGTACGACGGTAATCAAGTATTGACCCGCGAGGAACTGAGAATGGGAGATTTGGTCTTTTTTTCAACGGGTGCTACTGCAAAAAAATATGATAAAGAAGATTATCGTCGGAACGGACATGTTGGTATAGTAAAAGAAGTAAAGAAAAATGGTGAGATTATCTTTATCCATACATATAAGCCTGGCGTAGGGGTGACGGACTCTAAGATGCATGCGGATCTGAAGAAGGGGTGGTGGAATCGTCATTTTCTATACGGTAAAAGAGTCATAGCGGATGATGGTTCAGAAGCTCTAGATGTAGAGGTTATCAAAACAGAAATAAGGAAAATGGTTCAATAGAGAGGGGCTAAAATTAGCTTCCCTCTCTATTTTCTTATATTATCGAAGCTCAGACGCAGCCATATATTTGCGGTTTCGCAAACGTTTTAACACAGGCATATGGATGGCCGGATCTTTAGGTTGTTTTTCGCGATGGCAGTCGATGCATTCTCCTTGATATTCTAATCTTTCGTATTCGCTTAAGCTAATTCGGCAACTTTTGCAAAGGATTTTGTATTCCATCATTTCATCTCCGGTTTCTTCTAATTTTTCTGTATATTTAAATAATAAACGATCTATCGACATTTTTCAACAAATATTTTTAAATAATCGAAAAAAAAGGATGGAATAGCATTTGTATCTCGAGCTATTGCCATCCTTTTTTTGTTATTCCTGATCCTTCTCTTTTAGGGCTACCTTTTTTGGATTTGGTTGATTTCGTAGAATAGGTTTGCCGTCCACTTTGGGAATGATAAGCTTGCCTTTGCTTAGCTTACTTACAATCTTGCCTCTTTTAGCTGCTTTTTTAATACTTTCTCGTTCTTTTTTGAGCTTCTTTAGTCTCTCTCTTCTTTGCTTTTCTTGTTTATCATTTTTTTCTGCCATATGTTCCTCCTAAGGGCAATGCTTAACTATAGTATAATCAAAATTACAAAGGGAATGTGTATATATTACCATAAAGGGAATGGAACTCATAAAGATAGGCGAAGCAAAAGGCCCCCTAGATTTAGAGAGCCTTTTGTATATGATTTAACTGTTTATCCGTTCATAAACATCGTTTTCCTGTTCACCGAGATCTTCCATAAATCTTCCTAGCTCCAGGGCTTTGTCCCAAGTCAGCTCTTCTTTTAAGCGTACGTTCCCAACCTGATGAAGAATTCTGCATGCTAGTCCCATATCTTCTAAACCTTCTTTGATTTGTAGAGCAACGCTTGGATGCCAGGTTTTTGCCATCTCAACCCAATCTTGTGTATCGTGATTAGATACGGAAACGATCCAATTCATCTTGTCCATTGTCATCCCTCCTAGGAGTAGTATGTCCATTCCGACAATCCTAATCGACAAGATAGTGGAATTAATTCATTGAATTTTTTGATAAATAGCTCGATTCTACAAAAAAAGTGGAATTTCTCCTTCGCCAATCGACACCATTTCTGGAAGGATGTTGGTAAAATCTAAACTAGCTTTTCCAAATAGAGACGATCTAACGTCACCAGGAGGGATAACTTGGATAAACGTGTCGTTTGGTTCATGATGCTCATTTGTTTCGGGCTTGTTGCGAGTATGGGAGCCACAGGGTATAACATGCACGGTAAACAAACGGAGAAAATTACGGAGTTGGAAAGAAAATTTGAGGCAAAGGATCAGGAGCTTAAAGAGCTTCAACAGAATGTAACGGAAAGCCATAAGAAAATAGATGAATATGAGATGCGAATCGCTAAGCACGTAGGAGAAATCAACCAATTGAAAGAAACCATCGAGAATCAAGACAAGACCATTCAGGAGGTCAAAAAGAAACAGGCAAATTTTTAGCTAGCCGAACGAGTAAGAAAAGTTCAATGCAGCTCGCGTCTCGTTCGGCCAAGGAAGGTCCGTGGTTAGATTTTACAGCAACGTGGTATACCCCTGCAGGAGGGGTAGGGAATGGACTTACAACAGCCAGTGGCATGAAAGTTTCAGAAGAAGTCGTTGCTGTTGATCCATCTGTTATTCCATTAGGGACGGTTATCGAAGTGAAATTTGAAGACGGCCGTATCGAACGAAAAATTGCCGCGGATACCGGTGGTGCTGTAAAAGGCCGGAAGGTTGATATCTTCTGTTGGAATCATCAAGAAGCGATTCAGAACGGCAGACAAAAAATTCAACTTCGCGTCATTGGCCATGCCCCTCTAGGTTAAGCTCAGCAATTTGTTCGAAAGGATCTTGGTTAAAGAACGTCAGAGGATTAACGGGTACTCCGTTAAGCATAAAGGCTAAATGTAGGTGGGGGCCAGTAGAAAATCCTGTACTCCCAACAAAGCCGATGATGTCACCTTTCTGGGCCCATTCTCCTTCTTTGGCATTGAGTTGATCTAAATGGCTGTAGGAGGAAACAAGTCCCATACCATGATCGATCATCACTCGTTTTCCTGAGAGATAGAGCTCTTCGGCCATAATGATCTTACCTGAATTGGATGCGAGAATGGGGGTTCCTTGTGGAGCGGCAATATCAATAGCGTTATGCCTTGAAGATCGTTTTCCGTTTACATACCGCGTAAAAGCATACGGAGTGGTTATTTTGCCCTCAACAGGCTTAATGAAGAGCCCCTCAAATAAGGGATCGGCATGCAATGCTTGGATTACTTTTGCCACTTTGGCTTGGTCTAAAGCAATTTTCTCCTTGTTCTTTGTCATTTGTTCTTGTTGTTTGGTTACTTGTATATATTGAACAGAATCTATCATTTCAGCATGGACTGCAGGAATGGACATGGGCGTAACCAATAAAATAGGCATAGCCATGCATATTCTTGTGAAGTTTTTCATCTAATTTCTCCTTCATTTAGCTTGGCTGGTGGTCAAGCATTTTTTCCATTCTTTATTTTGGTCGGTAAGGGAATGTTCATCCATTTAAGAACCGAGGTTTTTATTTTAAAAAAACTTTTTCTCCTTCAAATTGTGACAAAATTCCAACAAATAATATGATACATTACTAATATTACTTCCTTCGGTCAGCTGAAAATAGTGGAGTCTAGTCGAATTATTATTTCATTGAGGAGATGAGTGGAAGATGGATCAGGTGCTAGATCAAGAATGGTTAGAACTACTGATGATGGCAAAAGAGCTGGGTTTGACTACCGAAGAAATTCGAGATTTTCTTCAATCATCTTCTGTCTTTATCTCCGGCGAACAAAAAATGGCAATCTAAACTAACCTGATTCGTTCTCTCCTCAGATTAGCCAACGACTACCCTGGAATAGGATTACAAAGAATGGGCAACATAATATTGACACATACGCTCCCTCCCTGAAAATTTAAGGAGGTTTAAATTAATGTCAGTATTAGATAATTTTAACGACTGGAAATCCTTCTTAAATGAGCGTATCGATCAAGCTCAGTCTGCTGGTCTAGATGATACTACGATCTCAAACATTGCCTATCAGATGGCAGACTACCTTGCAGACAAGGTAGAACCAAGAAATGATGAAGAGCGCCTTCTGAAGGAATTATGGGAAAGTGCAAGTCCAGAGCAGCAGAAGACATTGGCTTCCGTTCTTGTACAGTACATGGACAGAAGACCAGGACAGTAAGGGAAAAGCCTCCTTTGGAGGCTTTTTTCTATGCGTGTCGGCTAGCGAATGAAGGCCTCAGGTTAGGGCAGATTGATGACGGAAAAGAACGGCTAGACCTTAAACTGCGGTTAATCACGGGGAGGGAGTTGGCAGATCTTTCACAGGTGGAGTTGGTTCTTAGGGATTTCCAACAGGTTTACCCTTCTCCATCCGGAGTCGCTGTACGCAATTCAATCATACTTATTGAATTTATTGAACAGCAAACGAAACAGCAGACTCCTGTTTTGAAAGCCATTATGGAAGCGGGTCGGGCTAGAATTCGCCCCATCCTCCTTACTTCTCTCACGTCCATAGCAGCGTTGCTGCCCATCGCGTTGAGTGGGGATGCGTTGTTTAAGCCGCTTTCAATTTCGATTGTTTCGGGTTTGATGTTCTCTACCTTACTAACCTTAATATTAACTCCTGCATTTTATCTAACCTTAACCAAGATCCGTAGAAAACCTGTGGATAGTCCTATATTTGCGTTTTGTCCTAGAGACAAAACGCTTTTTTATAATTTGGGGGAGGAATTGGAAAATAGATGGAGAAATAGTTTGATTGACCATGTTAAGTTGAAGGGGAAAAACAATGACATTTAAAACTAGATTGTTTATTGGGTTTGGGTTCATCATCATGTTGATGATTATCTTATTGTATTTGATCATCAGTATGCTGAATAACCAAAATCGAACGATAAACGAGCTCGTGGAGGACCGCTATCGGAAAATTCACTTGGCCCATGAAGTTCGTTATGGTGTAAGTGCTATAGGAAAAGAGATTAACGAGGGCGTGCTTCTCTCAAGTAATCGCTCCGGTAGTCAGCGCTTAGAATTGATTGAAGCAGGTAAGCAACAGGCTGCTGAAGCTCTTCAGGAACTAAAGCAAATTATTATCATTCCAGAAGCCAAGCAATTGTTAACCAGGCTGAATGGAGAGTATCTGGGGTATGTTGCGACTGTCGACCAGCTCTTGATTTTGGACGGAACAAAGCAAAACGAGCAGGTTCAAGCAAAACTGAAGCTAGCGGAAAGTCAAAGAATAGATTTAGTCAATACCGTTGAGGAAATGGTGGCATTTCAGGAACAAGTGATGGATCAGTCTCTC